>NZ_CP073751.1:3127500-3285000 GCF_020025155.1 Halopseudomonas nanhaiensis | reverse complement strand
TAACGACAATGGGAGTGAAAAACTCCCACGCCGGAAGACCAAGGGTTCCTGCGCAACGTTAATCGACGCAGGGTGAGTCGATCCCTAAGGCGAGGCCGACAGGCGTAGTCGATGGGAAACGGGTTAATATTCCCGTACTTCTAGTTACTGCGATGGGGGGACGGAGAAGGCTAGGCCAGCAAGGCGTTGGTTGTCCTTGTTTAAGGCGGTAGGCTGAGATCTTAGGTAAATCCGGGATCTTAAGGCCGAGAACCGATGACGAGCTTTCTTTTAGAAAGCGAAGTGGTTGATGCCATGCTTCCAGGAAAAGCCTCTAAGCTTCAGGTAACTAGGAATCGTACCCCAAACCGACACAGGTGGTCAGGTAGAGAATACCAAGGCGCTTGAGAGAACTCGGGTGAAGGAACTAGGCAAAATGGCACCGTAACTTCGGGAGAAGGTGCGCCGGTGAGGGTGAAGGACTTGCTCCGTAAGCTCATGCCGGTCGAAGATACCAGGCCGCTGCAACTGTTTATTAAAAACACAGCACTCTGCAAACACGAAAGTGGACGTATAGGGTGTGACGCCTGCCCGGTGCCGGAAGGTTAATTGATGGGGTTAGCTTCGGCGAAGCTCTTGATCGAAGCCCCGGTAAACGGCGGCCGTAACTATAACGGTCCTAAGGTAGCGAAATTCCTTGTCGGGTAAGTTCCGACCTGCACGAATGGCGTAATGATGGCGGCGCTGTCTCCACCCGAGACTCAGTGAAATTGAAATCGCTGTGAAGATGCAGTGTATCCGCGGCTAGACGGAAAGACCCCGTGAACCTTTACTATAGCTTTGCACTGGACTTTGAATTTGCTTGTGTAGGATAGGTGGGAGGCTTTGAAGCGTGGACGCCAGTTCGCGTGGAGCCAACCTTGAAATACCACCCTGGCAACTTTGAGGTTCTAACTCTGGTCCGTTATCCGGATCGAGGACAGTGTATGGTGGGTAGTTTGACTGGGGCGGTCTCCTCCCAAAGAGTAACGGAGGAGTACGAAGGTGCGCTCAGCACGGTCGGAAATCGTGCGTAGAGTATAAAGGCAAAAGCGCGCTTGACTGCGAGTCCAACACGACGAGCAGGTACGAAAGTAGGTCTTAGTGATCCGGTGGTTCTGTATGGAAGGGCCATCGCTCAACGGATAAAAGGTACTCCGGGGATAACAGGCTGATACCGCCCAAGAGTTCATATCGACGGCGGTGTTTGGCACCTCGATGTCGGCTCATCACATCCTGGGGCTGAAGCCGGTCCCAAGGGTATGGCTGTTCGCCATTTAAAGTGGTACGCGAGCTGGGTTTAGAACGTCGTGAGACAGTTCGGTCCCTATCTGCCGTGGACGTTTGAGATTTGAGAGGGGCTGCTCCTAGTACGAGAGGACCGGAGTGGACGAACCCCTGGTGTTCCGGTTGTCACGCCAGTGGCATTGCCGGGTAGCTACGTTCGGAAAAGATAACCGCTGAAAGCATCTAAGCGGGAAACTTGCCTCAAGATGAGATCTCACCGGGAGCTTGACTCCCCTAAAGGGCCGTCGAAGACTACGACGTTGATAGGCTGGGTGTGTAAGCGTTGCAAGGCGTTGAGCTAACCAGTACTAATTGCCCGTGTGGCTTGACCATATAACACCCAAGCAATCTGGTGTTAACGATCAAGACAGACAAACGACAAGCTGGAACTGCACGAGATTACAAGATCCGTCTGACTTCTATCACCAACCCAAGCTTTTAGCTGCTCGGACTCAAAACCGGTCAGCAACAAATTGCTTGACGACCATAGAGCATTGGAACCACCTGATCCCATCCCGAACTCAGAAGTGAAACGATGCATCGCCGATGGTAGTGTGGGGTTTCCCCATGTGAGAGTAGGTCATTGTCAAGCGCCTATACCGAACGCCCCGATCTCAAAAAGATCGGGGCGTTCTTCTTTGTGGGGCAAAAATACACGCCAGCGCGGCGACCATGATCGACAGTCACTTCTCTGAACTCTGTCGGCTGCGGAGTGCATGCTTCTCCCGCGCGTGTTACACCACGCTTTCAATCGCTTATCTGATACCTTGAATCGTACCTGTCACGGAGTATGTTCCGATGAACGTGTACGACCGCTATGTTCTGCCAAAGCTGATCGATTTTGCCTGCGGCATAGGCCCGGTGATGAACGTTCGAAGGTCGCTGATCCCTAGAGCCTCCGGCGAGGTGCTGGAGATAGGCATCGGTACCGGTTTGAACCTGGCTTTCTATGACGCAGAGAAGGTGCATTCCATCATAGGCGTAGACCCGGCCGCGCAGATGCACGCCCTTGGGGCGGAGCGTGCCAGGTTGATAGACATTCCGGTGGAGATGATTGCCGTGGATGTGCAGGGTATCGCAGCAGAAACGGCGCGTTTCGACACGATCGTCATGACGTTTACGCTGTGTTCGATAGTCGATCCGATGCCGGCGCTGATCGAGATGCGCCGCGTACTCAAGCCGGACGGTCAACTGCTCTTCGCCGAGCACGGCTTATCTCCGCACCGTTCCGTGAGCCAATGGCAGCACCGGCTGACGCCAGCCTGGAGACGTGTCGCCGGCGGTTGCCATCTGGATCGCGATATAGGCGGACTGATCACCGCTGCCGGATTCGAACTGACGGAATGCCGGGAGGAGTACATCCCCGGCCCCAAGCCGATGACCTATGTATATGCCGGACGGGCGAGAGTGGAAAGGCTACAGCCGGAAACCCTCTGATATGTACTCGGCCAGGCATTCGGTCACCGGATTTCTGTTGGAGTCGTTGCGTAGCAACACAATGCTTGCCGAGGGCATCGGTGGCAGTTTCTCCTGTTCGCCGATGATTCGCATGCCTGCCGGTATAAGGCTGCGAAGCTGCGCCGTGATTGCCAGACCCGCTCCGACCACCGCCATAATGGCTGACAGACTTGGGCTGGTGTACGCCACCCGATAATCCCGCCCCATTGCATCCAGCGCATTACAGGCCCAAGCGCGGCAGAAGCAGTCGCTGTTGAACATCGCCAGCGGCAGGGTCGGGAGCTCATGCAAATCGAAGCCGGCTGCCTGAGCCCAGACCACCTCCTCCTGTTTCAACAGCTGGCCGATCTCCTTGCCTGGCTCGCGTGTCACGATAGTCAGATCCAGATCCTTTCGCTGCAGCAGCTGGAAAGACGGTTCGCAGTGCATTTCTACCTGGACCATGGGGTAGGTCTGAGCGAAACGGGCCAAAACCGCAGGCAGATAGCGCATGACGTAGTCGTCTGGGGTTCCCACCCTGACGACACCGACCATATTCGGCTCACGGAAGGAATTGATAACCTCGCTCTGCAGCGTGAGGATTCGCCTGGCGTACCCCAGCAACAGCTCTCCTTCTGCCGTGATGATCAGCTGGCGGCCTTCACGCCGAAACAGCGGCCGCTGTAGAACATCCTCTTCCAGACGTTTCATCTGCATGCTGACTGCAGACTGGGTTCGATTCAGGATCTGGCCAGCACGGGTAAAGCCGCCATGGTCTGCGATGGCGACGAAGGTGCGCAGCAGCTCGCTGTCGATGGTGGGGTAGTTAGCCAAAGCATCAATTTCGCAGATCGATTACATAAGAAACATTCGTTTGTGTGATGTTAACGCCGGTAGCAGAATTTTTCCATCTCAGGAGGATGGATCATGAACCGACGCATCACGCTTCGCTTGCCCGCTGCCCGCCCCATCGCGTGCTCATGGCTACTGACAATTCCGGCGTATCTGCTGCGCAAGTTCCGCAGATGGCAGCGGCTTTCATACGAGCGCAGCTTGCTCGGATCGATGGACCATCGCATGTTGCGCGATATCGGCGTCACACCAGCCGAAGCCGAAGAAGAAAGCCGTAAACCATTCTGGCGCGAACGATGAGCCGCTCAGCGTGACAATAGTCTCCGGCAGGTTTCGAGGATTCGGGCTGTGTCCACAGGGCTGCGGCCCGGGGCACCTGCACAGTGACCCCAGTCGGAGACGAGTGGAATGACCTCGGCTCTGGGGATCATCGCCGCCTCGTAGCGTGCATCCTGCTCGGTGAAGTACAGGTCAGTGCTGCCAGGCATGATGATGCAGTCAGCGCTTATCGTCTGCAGCGCCTGTGCGAGGTCCCCGTCGTATCGACAGCCGCTGCTCACGTCGGCGCGCCTCCACGTTTCAAGCATTGCTAGCAGATCATTGGCATCCTGTGCCAGGTGGTCCTCCTCCCAGAACTTGAGCAGCGCCTCGATTGTCGGGCAGCCGAGCTGCTGATACAGGCCGTTGCGGTAGAACGCCTGACTGTAGGCCCAGCCAGCATAAACCCGCCCGAATGCGCGCAGCCCCTTCTCGGGCGGTCGTTCATAGTCCCCGCCTTTGAAGGTGCAATCTGCTTGCAGCGCAGCCCGGACACCGTCCAGAAACACCTGATTATGGGGCCAGCAACGGGCCGTTGCGCAGATGCTCATGACTCTGGCTACGCGCTGCGGAAAACTTGCCGCCCACTGCAAAGCCTGCATGCCACCCATTGACCAGCCAAGAATCAGCGCCGGACACGCGTCATTGAAACGCTCTTCGATCAGTTTTTTTTGCGCATATACATTGTCGAGTAGGGAGACGTAAGGAAATCGCGGCCCACGCTGTTCTTCTACGGTATTGGACGGAGAGGAGGAGTGGCCGTTGCCGAACATGTTCGGAACCAGGATACAGAAACGCTCCGGATCGAGCGGAGAGTGCGCACCAACAAGAGGCATATTTCCGGAGTGTGCCCCACCGTAGTACGTCGGGAGAATCACCAGATTGTCCCGGGCCTTATTCAGCTCCCCTAATTGCACATAGGTGATCTGCGCTCGGCGCAGGGTGTCTCCGCTCTGCAGAGCGAAATCGCCTAGCTCGAAGCGTGTAGGTAGCGGCATTGAATGGGTTCTCCATGGTCCCGGCCTTCAGTTTGGCCGATGAGTTTGCATCACATACATGCATGCTGGCATGTATGTTGAATGGAAGATTCGTACCAACTGCCAGCACGTGCAGTCACTTACGACTCGGAGCATAGACATGACGGTTAAGACATCCGCCGACGGCCTTAAACAAACCCTGCAGGACAAGGGTGTGAAATATGCACTAGCCGGCTACGTGGACATCCACGGCATCATCAAGGGCAAGTTCGTACCGGTGGAGCATATCGGTCGGATGATCAAGGGGTCAGAACTGTTCACGGGCGCCGCACTCGACGGTGTTCCGCAGGACATCGCCGACAATGAAGTCGCTGCCATGCCCGACATGACGAACATCACCGTGTGCCCATGGAATACCGAACTGGCATGGTTTCCCAGTGATCTTTACCTGGATGGCGCACCGTTCGAAGCCTGCTCGCGCAACATTCTCAAGCGTCAGGTTGCCGCAGCTGCGGATCTGGGCCTGACGTTCAACCTGGGCATCGAAACCGAGTTCTTCCTGTTCAAGGACAGCGGCGACGGCGGGTTCGAGCCGATCAGTGGCCGCGATACGCTGGCCAAGCCCTGTTACGACCCGCGGACACTAGGCGACAACATGCCTATCGTGGGTGAGCTGGTCGAAGCCATGAACAGCATGGGTTGGGATGTCTATTCATTCGACCATGAAGATGCCAATGGCCAGTTCGAAACCGATTTCACCTACACCGACGCGCTGGGCATGGCCGACCGCCTGGTGTTCTTCCGGCTGATGGCCGGGGAGATTGCACGCAAACACGGCGCGTTCGCCAGTTTCATGCCCAAACCGTCCGCAACGCGCACCGGCAGCGGCGCCCACTACAACATGTCGCTGGCCGATCGCGAAACCGGGAGGAATCTCTTCGATACCGCCAACGGCGTCGATCCGCACGGGTGCGGTGTCACCGAAATGGCCTATCACTTCATCGCCGGCATCATGAAACATGCCAAGGCGATCAGCGCAGTGATCGCGCCGACCGTCAACAGCTACAAGCGGCTCGTGCGCAAGGGCAGCATGTCGGGCTCGACCTGGGCTCCGGTATTCGTCTGCTACGGCAACAACAATCGCACCAACATGTTGCGCATTCCGTCGCAGGGCGGTCGGGTGGAATGCCGTGCCGCAGACATCGCCTGCAACCCGTATCTGGGTAGTGCGCTGATCCTGGCGGCGGGGCTGGAAGGCATTCGCGAAGCGATGGATCCCGGTCTGCCGCACCGCGAGAACATGTACAACTACACCGACGCCCAAGTACGTGACATGGGCATCGAGATGCTGCCGCAGAACCTGGGCGAAGCGATCGACGCGTTTGCGGCGGACCCGCTGTCCCGGCAGGTGTTCGGCGAAGCGATGTTCAACAGTTTTGTCCAGTACAAGCGCGACGAGTGGACCGCCTATCACACGCACGTGTCCGACTGGGAGCTGAACCGATACCTGAAGTTCTTCTGAGGCTGGCCAGCTGCGCAAACATGGCGCGGCTTTTGCTGGTACACCGTCACACCCACTGATTTTCAGGAGTTGATCATGAAAAAGCCTGTTCACCTTGTCAGCCGGTTGAAGCGATTGGCGACTGCCACCGTACTCGGCATTACCGCGTCGACAGTCATTGCGCCAATGGCTTCGGCCCAGGAGCGCGATAGCTTCAAGATTGCCTGGAGTATTTATGCAGGCTGGATTCCCTGGATGTATATCGAAGACTCAGGAATCATGAAGAAGTGGGCTGACAAGTACGGCATCGAAGTCGATATCGTACAGATCAACGATTATATCGAGTCGATCAACCAGTACACCGCCGGCGAGTTTGACGGGGTGGTAGCCACCAGCATGGATGCGCTGTCCATCCCCGCCGCCGGCGGCGTCGATACCACCGCGTTGATTGTCGGTGACTACTCGAACGGCAACGACGGCCTCGTCATGAAGGGCAGCAGCGACCTCAAGGACCTCAAGGGTGCCCAGGTCAATCTGGTCGAGTTGTCGGTGTCGCATTACCTGCTGGCTCGCGCGCTCGACAGCGTGGGTATGAGCGAGCGGGATGTCACCGTGGTGAATACCGGTGATGCGGATATCGTGGCAGCCTTCAACACGCCTGACGTCAGGAACGTCGTCACCTGGAATCCGCTCCTTGCCGACGTGGCAGAGATGCCGGATGCCAACATGGTGTTCGATTCCAGCCAGATACCTGGCCACATCAAGGATCTGACCATCGTCAACACGCAGACGCTGGCCGACAATCCGGCGCTGGGCAAGGCAATGGTCGGCGCCTGGTTCGAGTTGATGGCAGTGATGGCCACCGACAGTGAAGAAGGCCAGAAAGCGCGGGCATTTCTCGGTGAAGCATCGGGTACGGACCAGGCAGGCTACGAAGCCCAGTTGGCCGGCATGAAAATGTTCTGGGAAGCGTCCGACGCCGTCGAGTTCATTTCAAGCAGTGAAGCGATCGAAGCAATGGACAGCGTCCGGCAGTTCTCTTTCGACAAGGGGTTGCTGGGTGAAGGTGCCGATTCACCGGATTTCGTTGGCATCAGCTTTCCTGGCGACAAGGCACTCGGAAGCACCTCGAACGTGAAGCTTCGCTTTGATCCGTCTTACATGCAGATGGCCGCTGACGATAAACTCTGATCAGTCGACCTTCACCGGGCGGGCTGCACCCTGCAGCCTGCTCTCAGCTGGATCTCCAATGCGCAGAACCAAGGAAGACGCGGAAAAGACGCGTCTGCGAATCATCGAGGCGGCACTGACGCTGTTCAGTCGCAACGGTTACTCGAACACCACGCTGGCGATGATCGGAACCGAAGCGGGATTCAGTCGGGGTCCGATCTACTGGCATTTCAAGAACAAGGATGACCTGTACCAGGCGGTGCTGAGCTACTCGCAGGAGCCGCTGGAGCGGCTGATCCAGCAGGCGCATGAAGGCGCCGATTCCCCGCTGGAGGCCATCGAGCGATTCGCCGCGGACTGGATGGAGTTGCTGACCGGCGATGCCTGGTTTCGCCAGTCATTCGAGATATTGCTCAACAAGACCGAACTCACCGAGGCCGTCGCCGGTGTGCTGGACCGGGAACGGCGTCTGACTACCACCGTCGTCGACACGCTGGCCGAGCTGTTCACCCTTTCGCAGCGACAGCAACTCGTCAGTCCACAGCTCGATGCAAGGCAGTTGGGCCTGTTGACCTATACCTATCTGATGGGGATCACTCAGAGCTGGTTGTTTGCTCCGCAGCTCTTCGATCTGGGTAACGAACAGGCTTTCTTTCTTGGGCGTCTGCGCGCGATGCTTCATCACGGGTGAGAACTGAGTCCCGCAATCGCTCGAGACAATTGGCAAGTTTGCTCTTATTATTCTTCACGGCACACCCTGTGTGCCGCAAAGGAAAGCTGCCAGGGCGGCAGCAAATAATAAGCATCAAGGAGCAACCGATGTTCAAGAAAGCATTCATTGCAGCAGTCCTCGCAGGCGCTGCCGTTTCTACTGCCAATGCAGCCGAAGTCAACGGCTATCTCTTTGGCAACGTGGGTCAGGCAGAAGTCGACCTCGGCGCGTTCGAGTCGGACTTGCAAGATCTCGGCCTCTCCACCTCGTCGGACGAGAAAGACACCGCTTTCAAGGTCGGCGCTGGTGTGCAGTTGAATCAGTACGTCGGAGTCGAGTTTCAGTACGTCGACCTGGGTGACTTCACTGTGGACGCGTCAGCAGCAGGCGGCAGTGCCAAGGCTTCGTTCAGCACGTCCGGTCTGGGCGCCAACCTGGTCGGCACCATCCCCATGGGAGCTTTGAAGCTGTACGGCAAAGTGGGCTACAACAAGCTCGAAACCGAAGCAAAGGTGTCCACTGCAGGCTCAACGATCTTTCGTGACGAAGAAAAGGAAAACATCACGTCTTATGCACTTGGCGCAAGCTTCGCGCTGACCCCGCAATTCGAACTGGGACTTGAGTTTGAACGCTACCAGGACCTGGGTAGCGACGATACAACAGGTGGCGAAGAAGACGCCGACCTCGTATCGCTCGGTCTGCGCTACAATTTCTGATGCAATATCCGGCGGCGCTCAGCGCGCCGCCATCCTCCGGCAACTCCTCCGGCCAGCCTTGGGCTGTCTATCTCATCGCTGCTCAATGGAGCGGCCACCCGGTGTGTCATCTCAGCTGTCGCTGAAGTGACTGCGTTTTCTCTCGAAGCCGCCTGCCCTTTACACTATAATCGCGCGCTTTCGAAGCCGGGCAGGTTCCGGTATCTCGGGTTGGCCAGAGGGGTATCGCTAAGGTGATCAAGACACCGTACTACCTGATCGACAAGAGCAAACTGCTGCGCAATCTGGAGAAGATTGCCTATGTACGCGAGCAGTCGGGCGCCAAGGCACTGTTGGCGCTGAAGTGCTTCGCCACCTGGTCGGTGTTCGACCTGATGAATCAGTACATGGACGGTACCACCTCGTCGTCGCTCAACGAGGTCAAGCTGGGTAAGCTGAAGTTCGGTGGCGAGACTCACGCCTACAGCGTTGCCTATGCCGATGATGAAATAGAGGAGGTCCTTGCCCATTCGGACAAGGTCATCTTCAACTCGATCAGCCAGCTTCAGCGCTTCGCCGACGCCTCGGCCTCACATGTGCGGGGTCTCAGACTCAATCCGCAGGTAAGCAGCTCCGAATTCATCATTGCAGATCCCTCGCGTCCGTTCAGTCGCCTCGGCGAATGGGATGCGCAAGAGGTGGAGCGGGTGATGGATCTGGTCTCCGGATTCATGATCCACAACAACTGCGAGAATAGCGATTTCGACTTGTTCGATCGGATGCTCAGACAGATCGAGGAGCGTTTCGGTCATCTGCTCGAGCGCGTCGAGTGGGTCAGTCTGGGCGGCGGGATCCACTTTACCGGCGACGGTTACCCGGTCGACCGGTTCTGTGCGCGACTGAAAGCCTTTTCCGAGCGCTTCGGAGTTCAGGTCTACCTGGAGCCAGGAGAAGCAGCGATCACTCTGAGCAGCTCGCTTGAGGTAAGCGTCCTGGACACGCTTTACAACGGCAAGCAGCTGGCGATCGTCGACAGCTCGATCGAAGCTCACATGCTCGATTTGCTGATCTACCGGCAGCCAGCCAAGATGGAGCCGTGCGACGGCCCACACAGTTATATGGTCTGCGGCAAGTCGTGTCTGGCCGGGGATATCTTCGGCGAGTTTCGGTTCGACCACCCATTGCAGATTGGTGACCGGCTGTCATTCATCGACGCGGCCGGTTACACGATGGTCAAGAAGAACTGGTTCAATGGTGTGCAGATGCCGGCCATTGCGGTGCGTCAACTTGACGGCCAGATCGAACTGGTCCGGGAATTCAGCTTCGACGATTTCGTCAACAGCCTCTCCTGAGGCAAGCAACCCAGCCTTTCCAAGGAGGCGTTTCGAGGAAAAGAGATGAAGAAAAACGTACTGATTATTGGTGGCGGAGGTGTTGCCCAGGTCGTTGCGCACAAGTGTGCCCAGCACAACGACGTACTTGGCAGCATTCATCTTGCCTCGCGTACCGTCGA
Organism: Halopseudomonas nanhaiensis; assembly: GCF_020025155.1. Classification (NCBI taxonomy): domain Bacteria; kingdom Pseudomonadati; phylum Pseudomonadota; class Gammaproteobacteria; order Pseudomonadales; family Pseudomonadaceae; genus Pseudomonas; species Pseudomonas nanhaiensis. Next base: position 3,274,520 of record NZ_CP073751.1, on the reverse strand, counting down.
AAAGTGTCAGGACATCATCGACAGCGTGCGCGAGAAGGGCAGCCTCAAGGTTGCCGGTGACCTGCAAGCCCATGCTCTGGATGCGCTCGATATCGAGGCGACCAAGGCATTGATTGACAAGACACAGTCGCAGATCGTCATCAACGTCGGATCGTCTTTCATCAACATGTCCGTACTCCAGGCCTGCATCGAGACCGGCGCTGCCTATCTCGATACGGCGATCCACGAGGAACAGGACAAGATCTGCGAAACGCCGCCGTGGTATGCCAACTACGAGTGGAAGCGCAAGGCCGCCTGTGAACAGAACGGCGTCACCGCGATCCTCGGTATCGGTTTCGATCCGGGTGTGGTCAACGCCTACGCCGCGCTGGCCGTCAGCGAATACTTCGACTCGGTCGATTCGATCGACATCATCGATATCAACGCGGGCAGCCACGGCCGTTATTTCGCCACCAACTTCGATCCCGAGATCAACTTCCGCGAGTTCACCGGCCGGGTGTGGTCGTGGCAGGGCAGTCAGTGGCAGCAGAATCAGATGTTCGAGGTCAAGCGCACCGATGACCTGCCAGTCGTTGGGCTGCAGACCAGCTACATGACCGGGCACGATGAGCTGCATTCCATGTCGCAGAATTTGAATGTACCGAACATTCGCTTCTGGATGGGTTTCGGCGAACACTACATCAACGTGTTCACCGTACTGAAGAACCTGGGGCTGTTGTCCGAGCAGCCGGTGACCACTGCCGAGGGGCAGGAGGTAGTGCCGTTGAAAGTGGTCAAGGCTGTGCTCCCGGACCCGTCATCGCTGGCACCGGATTACACCGGCAAGACCTGTATCGGTGACCTGGTCAAGGGCACCAGTAATGGGCAGGACAAGGAAGTATTCATCTACAACGTGGCTGATCATGCCGAAGCCTATGCCGAGGTTGGTAGTCAGGGCATCTCCTACACCGCGGGTGTCCCGCCAGTTGCAGCGGCGCTGCTGATCGCCAGCGGCGAGTGGGACGTGAGCAGAATGGTCAATGTGGAGGAACTGCCACCCAAGCCGTTCATCAATCTGCTGAACGAGATGGGCCTGCCGACACGCATCAAGGACGCCGAAGGCGACCGTCTCCTGAGTTTCTGATGTGGGCCAGGCCTGCCGCCAATCGGCAGGCCTGTTCAGCCGATTATCTACTGCACCAGTCGCTTGACCAGCTCGACCCGCCGGTTCTGCTCCCGGCCTTCGTCCGTGGCGTTGTTGGCGGTAGGCGAATACGGACCTGCACCGGCAGCATGCAGGCGTTTGGCGTCGATGCCATAATCGTTTACCAGCCGCTGCACCACCGCCCTCGCGCGATCCTGAGAGAGCTGGAGGTTGTGCTCCACAGGCCCGGTATCATCAGTGTGCCCGACCACGTACAGCTCCAGCTTCGATTGCTCCTTCAGCAACTTGCCGACCGAATCCAGAGCGGGCTTGGATTCCTGCGTGACGGTCGCTTTGTTGGTATCGAACTGGATACCGTAGATCGAGGCTCGGCCAGCTTCTTCCAGTTCCTGGAGCAACAGGTCCGGATTGACTGCGACCAGATCCACTTCGGCCTCGCGAGTCTCGATCACTACCTGCTGAATTGCCGTGCTGTCCCGATAGCCGCCGACGAACAGCGCCACGTATGCCGGGCCCGAAAGCGTACGACGCTTGCCGACCAGGTAATAGGGTTTGCGATAGTAGTTGTAGACATTGCCCGTGGGCGAAACCTGGGCGCCGAGCGTGCGCGCCTGTGAAGAGTTGCCGCACTCGGCGAGCTTGCACTCGAAGATGATCTCGAAATCGGCCGCATCCAGCGCGGAGCGGTAATTCTCGTATACCTGCAGGGACGACACGCCGTCCAGCTCGTAGTAATGCTGGGTAAGCTCGCCAGTCAGATCCAGACGTTCGAAGTTCATTCCCGAGTTGATGCGGGATTCGGCGCTGACCGGCACGGCAAAGGTTTCGTAATCACGGTGGCGGCGTTCGCGAATTCGCGAGCCGGGGTAGCGCGATACCAGCGGGTGGTCACGTGCGCGTTCCGATTCGGAGATTTCCGGTTCTTCGGCCTGGGTGGCAGGCGCCTCACGAAGGTAGCTCGTATCGACCTTGATAAGCTTCAGGCTTTCCTGAGCCGGGTCGATCACGGCCTGGTGGACGACAGATTCTCCGTCCTTGCCGCCGATGAACAGGCCTACATGAACCGTGCCGACATCGGTATCGTGCGCAGCGGCCAGGTAATACGGCTGCCGCCAGCTGCCGAGCAGGTTTTCTCCGATGGCGATGTTGGCCCCCAGAGCGCGAACCTGTCGCAGGTCACCGCACTGATCCCGTTCACAGCTGAACAGCACCTCGAAGCCCGCTTCGGTCAGCTGCGAGCTATACGTCTGGTACAAGGCCAGGCTTGACGTTCCCCGAACCTGGTAGGCATGTCTGGTCAGGTTGCCCACGACGGTCTTGACCGGAAATTCCAGATTGAGCTGGCTTCCCGGTAGTCCGACGGGAATCTCGAAGCGCTCATGCGTGACTTGCTGATGCGCAACGACGGTTGCGCCCTCTGGACGTGATAACAACGGATGATCTGCAGTCCGGGCGAGGCCCAGAGTCGACCAGACACATAGAAAGGTGAGAGCAATCAGGCGAACCATTGGGTATCCTTTCGACGACCGATCCTGTGAGGGATGTACGCGGGAGCGCCTTGAGCCTGGCGGCAGTGGCGCTTTCCCAAAGGGAATGGACCCGGTCGTGGCAAGTAGGTTCACCGTGCGGCGCAAATTGTCGCGCTGCTACGCCATCCTCTGTGAACTGGCGCACTGATCGATCCGTTTTTTCCGTTTCATGGTGGTGGAGACTGCATGCAGCAAGGCGATTCACTGGTACCCGGATTCATGATCGTCCACGGCAACCGTCTCGAGTCGCTGCGGCATCTGGTGGTCAACTGGCTTGCCCGAAATCCGCTTTCACCGCTCGAAAATGAAGTGATGCTGGTGCAGAGCAACGGCATCGCCCAATGGCTCAAGCAGGCGCTGGCAGCAGATGTCTCCACGGACGAATCGGGTGGATGCGGCATCGCTGCGGCCATCGATGTCCAGTTGCCGGCCCGCTTCATGTGGCAGGCCTATCGTGGGGTGCTGGGCAAGGAGTCGGTACCGGAAACGTCGCCGCTGGACAAGCAGCCGCTGACCTGGCGGCTGATGCGGCTGCTCCCGGCGCTGATCGACGCCCCTGCATTCGAACCGCTGCGCCGTTTCCTGAAGGATGACGACGATTGTCGCAAGCGCTATCAGCTGGCTGTCCGACTGGCCGATCTGTTCGACCAGTATCAGGTATACCGCGCCGACTGGCTGGCTGACTGGTCGGCAGGTCGCGACCAGCTGCGCCAGGCCCGGGACGGCATCCGTCCCCTCGAAGCCGCGGACCTATGGCAGCCGGCCCTGTGGCGGGCGCTGCTGGCAGATGTCGGCGAGGCCCATCTGAGCGACAGCCGCGCCGGTATCCATCCGCGCTTCGTGGCCGCGCTGGGGCAGGCTTCCCAGCGCCCCGACGCCTTGCCGAGGCGGGTGGTGGTATTCGGCATTTCCTCGCTCCCGGCCCAGTATGTCGAAGCGCTCGCCGCGATGGGCCGGCATTGCCAGATACTGCTCTGCGTACTCAATCCCTGTCAGCACCACTGGGGCGACATCATCGCCGATCAGGATCTGCTCCGGCATCAGTACCGGCGGCAAGCCCGGCGTCCCGGTGCCCCGCTTCACCTGGACGAACACACGCTGCACCAGCATGCCCATCCTCTACTCGCAGCGTGGGGCAAGCAGGGCCGTGACTATATCAATCTGCTCGACAGTCACGATGAGCAGTCCGAATACCGCGCGGCGTTTGAACCCATCAACGGCGGGCGAATCGACCTGTTCGACGAGCCAGACACCGCAGCGCTGCTGGGCCAGCTCCAGGACGACATACGCGATCTGCGCCCGCTGCAGGAGACCCGCGCCCGATGGCCCGCGGTGAATGTGGAGGCTGATGCGTCAATCCGGTTCCATATTGCCCATAGCGCGCAGCGCGAAGTCGAAATACTGCACGACCAGCTGCTCCACGCTCTGGACAGCGATCGGACGCTCCGGCCGCGCGACATCATTGTCATGATGCCCGACGTCGACAGCTATGCCCCGCACGTCCAGGCGGTGTTCGGACAGCATCCGCCAGGGGACCCGAGGCATATTCCGTTTTCGCTCGCCGATCAGGGCCAGCGCGGACAGGAGCCGCTGCTGATCGCCCTTGAGCATCTGCTGAGGCTTCCCGAAAGCCGGCTGCCAGTCAGCGAGATCCTCGACCTGCTGGATGTGCCGGCGGTGCGCGAGCGGTTCGGCCTGCGCGAAGCGGACCTGCCCACCCTGCAGCGCTGGATCGAAGGTGCCGGAATCCGCTGGGGCCTCGATGAAACGCGCCGTACGGCATTGGGCATGCCGCCGGGACTCGAGGCGACGAGCTGGCGCTTTGGTCTGCGCCGCATGCTCCTGGGTTACGCGGCAGGGCAGAGTCTGCCCTGGGCGGACATAGAGCCGTACGATGAAATTGGTGGATTGGATGCCGCGTTGATCGGTCCGTTGAGCGATCTGCTGCACCGCCTGGATCAACACGAAAGAGCGCTGGCCGAACCGGCCGCGCCGAGTGTCTGGGGGGAGCGGCTGCGCGCGTTGCTGGCTGATTTCTTTACGGTGCATAGCGAGCGAGACCAGTTGCTGCACGCCCAGTTGCTGGAAGGGCTGGCCGGCTGGCTGGAGCTGTGCGAGACGGTGGACCTGCACGAGCCGTTACCGCTGAACGTGGTCGCCGAGGCCTGGCTCGACGGCGTCGGTCAATCGCAGCTGAGCCAGCGCTTTCTGGGTGGTGCAGTAAGCGTGTGTACGCTGATGCCGATGCGTGCCATCCCGTTTCGCCGAGTCTGTCTGCTGGGCATGAACGACGGGGATTATCCGCGCGCCCAGCCGCCACTGGATTTCGATCTGATGGGGCGTGACTACCGCCCCGGCGATCGCTCGCGGCGCGAGGACGACCGGTATCTGCTGCTTGAAGCGCTGCTCTCAGCACGTGACAGCCTTTACGTAAGCTGGGTCGGTCGCAGTATCCGCGACAACAGCGCACGGCCGCCCTCGGTACTGATCGGGCAATTACGCGACCACCTGCACAACGGTTGGCAGTCTGCGGGCGAGGCGGGTCTGCTGGAAAGCCTGACCACCGAACATCCGTTGCAGCCTTTCAGTCGCTCGTATTTCGATGAGCAATCACCGCTGTTCAGCTACGCCAGTGACTGGGTCAGGCTACACACGAACAGTGCCCAGACGCCGGTCAACACGGCTCTGCCACCACTGCACCCGGACGGCCCCATTGAGCTGATCGCTTTGCAGCGGTTCTTGCGTCATCCCGTCGAGCACTTTTTTGCCGCGCGGCTGAAGGTGTGGCTGAGCGAGGATGAGGTGGTCGCGAGCGACGACGAGCCGTTTGCGCTGGGGGGCCTGCAGCGCCATCAGCTCAGCCAGGAGTTGCTGGAGACGCTGCAGGATGCGCCTGTCGATGCAGATTTGCAGACTCTGATCGAGAAGGAAGCTGTGCGGCTTCAGCAGCGCGGCAGACTGCCGCTGGCCGGATTCGGCGACCTGACGCGCGGAGCGCTGATCGAGCCGCTGCATGATCAGCTGGTGCGCTATCGGGAGCAGGCGCAACGCTGGGATCGCCTTCTGGAGCACCCTTTGCCGCTCTTTGCCAGCGCCCCGGGGATCGAGCTGCGCAGCTGGCTGGCCGGCGCCCGCGAGTCGAGCTCCGTGTCGGGCCAGATGCGGCTGCGGCTGGTCACTGGCAATCTGCTGGCAGGGCGCGGCAAGACAATGCGCTGGCGCAAGATGCTCAACGAGTTGTCCCTGCACGTGCTGGCTGCGGCCAGTGGCCACGCGCTCGCAACGACACTCTTCGCCGCCGATGCGACTATCCGCCTGCAGCCGCTCGACACACAGCAGGCTCAAGGCATGGTCGGGGACTGGCTGCTCGGATGGCTGGAAGGATTGAGACGGCCCCTGCCCGTGGAGGTGGAAACGGCCTTTGTTCTGCTCTGCGAGGATGACCCGGCGAAGGCCTTGAGCAAGGCCCGAAGCCAGTATGATGGATCCGATTTCAGTCTGGGAGAGGTGCGCAAGAGCGTGGCGCTGCAGCGAAGCTATCCGGATTTCGCCAGCCTCCTGGCGTCCGAAGAGTTCGAAGGATGGGTCGAGGCTCTCTATCGTCCGCTGGCACGAGCGGCCCACGATGGCTGGCTGGAATGCGTGCCAGTCGAGGAGAGGGGCCATGACTGAATCATCACTACCTCTGGCGCTGCGTTGCCCCCTGCGTGGCAGCCGGCTGATCGAAGCCAGCGCTGGAACAGGCAAGACCTTCACCATATCCGCGCTGTATCTGCGTCTGGTTCTCGGCCATGGCGGCGAGTCCGGCTTCGTCCGCGAGCTGCTGCCGCCCGAGATTCTCGTGGTGACCTTCACGGAAGCCGCGACCCAGGAGCTGCGTGACAGGATTCGTGCTCGTCTGGTCGAGGCAGCCAGCGCCTTCCGCGGGGAGGTTGCCGAGCCCGATCCGATCCTGGCGGGTCTGCTCGAGGATATCGATTCGCAACAGTGGGCGAGTAGCGCACGCAAGCTGGACATCGCTGCCCAATGGATGGACCAGGCGGCGGTCTCGACGATCCATGGCTGGTGCCAGCGGATGCTGCGCGAGCATGCCTTCGATAGCGGTAGTCTCTTCGTTCAGAGCCTGGAGACCGATCAGCGTGATCTGCTAGCCGAGGTGGCCCGGGACTACTGGCGCTTGCATTGCTATTCATTGCGCGACGCGGCACTGGACTGGGTCGATCGCAACTGGCAGGAACCGGCAGGCTTGCTGGCGAAGGCGCGTATCCTGCTCGACCAGCCTCTGCCGGAGCCCGCGCAGAGCCTCCAGACGTTGATCACTCAGGCGTTGGAGAGGGCGGACGATGAGCTCGCCAAACTCAAGCAGCCCTGCGCGAACTGGGGCGACGAGCTTGAACAGCTGCTGGACAAGGCGGTCGCGGACGGCACTGTGGATCGGCGCAAGATTCAGAAGCGCTACTACGCCAGCTGGTGCGACGTCCTGCGCAAGTGGGCCAGCGATCACCAGGCCTACGAGTTGAAACTCCCGGAGTCTGCCTGGGCACGCTTGTGCGAAGCAGGCATGGGTGAAGCCTGCAAGAACGGCGGTGCCATCGATCATGACGCATTGCGCGGGCTGCCCGGCCTGCGCCAGGCGCTGGCCAGCCTGGAAGGTCCGGAGCAGGTGGCGCTGCGTCACGCCGCTGCGTGGATGGCCCGCCGTTTCGAGGCGGAGAAGCGCCGGCGGGCGCAGATAGGGTTCGACGACATGCTGACCCGGCTGGACGCCGCCTTGCAGGGTGTGAACGGCGATCGACTGGCGACGGTGATCCGGCAGCAGTTCCCGGTGGCACTCATCGACGAGTTTCAGGACACCGATCCGCTGCAATACCGCATCTTCGATCGCATATACCGCGTCGAACACAACGCGCCGGAAACCGCGCTGCTGTTGATTGGTGACCCCAAGCAGGCGATCTATGCCTTCCGCGGAGCGGACATCTTCACCTATCTGCGGGCGCGTGAAGCGACGGCAGGCCGGCACGAGCATCTGGACACCAACTTCCGTTCCAGCCAGGCGATGGTTTCTGCGGTCAACAGGGTGTTCGCCAGCGCAGAAAACAGCTTCGATCGCGCCGCGTTCCTGTTTCGCGATGGGCCACGCAATCCTCTGCCTTTTCATGCGGTCAACGCGCGTGGCCGAGGCGAAGTCTGGAGCGTCGCGGGACGGCAGGCGCCGGCACTGACTGCCTGGTATAGCGAGGCGAGCGAGGCGCTCAGCGCCGAAGCCTACCGACGAATGCTGGCCGAGAGCTGTGCAACGGCGATGGTCGAGCTGTTGCGGGCCGGACAGCAGCGGTATGCCGGATTCGTCGACGGCAGCCAGACACTGCGCCCGGTTCGCCCAGCGGACATGGCCGTGCTGGTGCGTACCGGACGCGAGGCACAGGCGATTCGTCAGGCGCTGGCCGAGCGCGGCGTTCGCAGCGTGTATCTCTCGGACAAGGATTCGGTGCTTGATACGCTCGAGGCCAGCGATGTGTTGCGGTGGCTCCACGCCTGCGCCGATCCCGGCAATGACCGGCTGCTGCGCGCTGCGCTGGCGAGCCCTACACTGGATCTCACTTGGGCCGAGCTGGACCAGTTGAATCAGGACGAGCGGCACTGGGAGCGCTGCGTGGATCGCTTTCGGGACTACCGCAAGGTGTGGCAGCGTCAGGGCGTGCTGCCGATGCTTCATCGACTGATCCATGACTACGACCTGCCAGCGCGGCTGCAGCAGCGTCAGGACGGCGAGCGCACGTTGACCAATCTCCTGCACCTCGCGGAACTATTGCAGCGCGCCGCGCGTGAACTTGACGGTGAGCAGGCGATGATTCGCCATCTTGCCGAGCTGACCCGCCGCGCTGCGGAGGGGGCAGCGGACGAGCAGGTGCTTCGGCTGGAGAGCGATGCCGAACTGGTCAAGGTGGTGACCATTCACAAGTCCAAGGGGCTCGAGTACCCGTTGGTCTTCCTGCCGTTCATCTGCCACGCGCGGCCGGTGGAAGCGGGCCGGCCGCTGCGGGTACAGCTGGCCGGGGAGTCGCGGCTGGAACTGCGGCCGGACGATGAGACAGTCCGTTTGGCCGATCGCGAGCGTCTCGGCGAGGATCTGCGGTTGCTGTATGTCGCATTGACCCGAGCCCAGCACGCCTGCTGGCTCGGGCTGGCGGACCTGAAAAAGGGCCAGAGTGCCCGATCCGTGCTGCATCACAGCGCGGTGGGCTATCTGCTTGGCGGCGGTGAGGTGCTGCCGCAGCCGCAGCACCTGCTTCTATGGTTGCAGCGCTGGGAACCGGACGGGCAGGTTGTCGACGTCAAGCCGGTGCCCGAGGCTGATCGCACGGTATATCAACCGGAGCAGGTGGACGCCATGGACCTCGCGGCACGCCGCCCCTCGCATGCCGCGTTCGAGCATTGGTGGGTCGGCTCCTACAGCGCTCTGGCCGTCGGCGGCGAAGCAGCCGAAACCCCACTGTCCGATCAACTGGCCGATGACCAGCGATCGACCCGGTTCGTTCCGCTGCGAGCCGGCGAGACGCCGACCATACACCGCTTTCCACGCGGCCCGCAGCCGGGCACGTTCATTCACGGTCTGCTGGAATCAGCCGGTCTTGACGGCTTCGCCTCGCTGACTGACGCAAAGCGATGCCGGGACTGGCTGTACCCGCGGTGCCAGCGCCGCGGCTGGGCTGAATGGACCGAGACCCTCGGCAGCTGGCTGGCGGCTCTTCTGGCGCGTCCGGGCCTGGTGCCTGATAGCGATATGTCGCTCGCCCGGCTGCATCCCCGCCAGTATCAGAGCGAAATGGAGTTCATGTTCAGCGCCAGTTGCGTCGACGTGCAGGCCATCGATCGGCTGGTTCGGGCTGCCACCCTGGACGGACAAGCCCGGCCGGCCCTGCAGCGTGATCAGCTCAACGGCCTTTTCAAGGGGTTCATCGATCTGGTCTTCGAACACCAGGGTCGTTACTACGTACTCGACTACAAGTCCAACTGGCTTGGCCAAGGCGAGGCGGACTACAGCTGCGAGGCGATGCAGCGTGCGGTACTCGAACACCGTTATGACCTGCAGTACGTCTTCTATCTCCTGGCGTTACACCGCCAGTTGCGTGCCCGGCTCCCTGACTATGATTATGACCGGCACATCGGCGGCGCCCTGTACTGGTTCGTGCGCGGAGTCGAAGCACCCGGTGGCGGGCTCTGGCATACCCGTCCTCCCCGCCAGCTGATCGAGAGATTGGACCGGCTGTTCGCTGGCCAGCCCGTCGAGGAGACAAGCCATGCAGGGTGATCAACTCGATCTACTGGCCACGGCGCCACCGCTACCGATGGCCTTGACCGACACCGAAGCGCTCATGGGCCTGCTGCACCAATGGCGGGAAAACGGCTGGTTGCGTTCGCTGGACAAGGCTCTGGTCGACTTCCTGCTGGAGCAGGAACCCGGCTGTTCCCCCCTCGTGTTACTCGCGGCAGCGCTGGTCAGTCATCAGCTTGGCCACGGCCACGTATGTCTGCATCTGGGTGCAACCCTGGAAGAGCCCGATCTGGCGCTGTCGTTGCCCCCGGAGGGCGAGGCGGCGCAGGGTGCGCTGTTGCCGTCCAGGCTGCTGGGCGGACTGAGCCTGGAGCACTGGCAGGAGGCGCTGCAGAGCAGCGCGGTAGTCGACGCGCATGAACCCGAGCAAGGCAGTCGGCCCCTGGTGATGGCAGGCCCGAGGTTGTATCTGCGCAGATACTGGCAATATGAGCGCGATACGGTCATTGCGTTGAGCCGGCGCCTGCGTCAACCGCTGGCCCTCGCGCCGGGCATGTCCGAGCGGCTGGACAGGCTCTTCGCGGACAGCCTGCAACAGCCGGACTGGCAGCGACTGGCCTGTGCGCTCGCCGCCCGCGGTCGTTTCAGTATCATCACCGGCGGGCCCGGTACGGGAAAAACCACCACCGTGGTGCGCCTGCTGGCGCTCCTGCAGGGCCCGGCCGTCGAAGCCGGGCGCCCGCTGCGCATTCGGCTGGCTGCACCGACCGGCAAGGCCGCTGCACGCCTGACCGAGTCGATCGGCCGCCAGGTAGGGGAGTTGCCCGTCGACGCCTCGATCAAGGCGCAGATCCCTACGGAAGTCAGCACGCTGCACCGGTTGCTCGGCAGTCTGCCGGACAGCCGACATTTTCGGCACCATGCCGGCAACCTGCTGGCGCTTGACGTGCTGGTGATTGATGAAGCCTCCATGATCGACCTGGAGATGATGGCTCGCGTGCTCGGTGCGTTGCCGGCCAATGCCCGCCTGGTGCTGCTGGGCGACAAGGATCAACTGGCTTCCGTCGAGGCCGGGGCCGTGCTTGGCGATCTGTGCAAGCGCGCCGACGACGGTCTGTACAGCGCTGACACGCTCGCCTGGCTGGAACAGGTCAGTGGGCAGTCGCTAGCTCAGGCGCGACTGACGGCGGGCGATCCGGACCGGCATCTGCTGGAGCAGCAAACCGCGATGCTGCGACACTCGCATCGTTTCGGGCAGGACAGCGGCATTGGCGAGCTGGCCAGGGCAGTGAACGACTGCGACGCCCAGGGAGCGCGCGCTCTGCTGCGTGCAGGTAGGTTCGCGGACATTTATTTTCGGCAGCTCAGGCACGCGACCGACCCGCTTTTTGCAGCGCTTGTTACGGATGAGGGGAAGGGGCTGCCAAGCTATGCCAGCTATCTGCAGGTGCTTGCCCAGGCCCGGCCCGACGCGGCCACCGCGGCGGATGATGGTGCCTGGCTACGCTGGGCCCGAGACATTCTCGCCGCCTTCGACCGTTTTCGCCTGCTGTGTGCCGTACGCCGCGGCGAGTGGGGCGTCGAGGCGGTCAATCAACGCGTCGCGACATTGCTGCGCCAACGCGGCCTGCTGACCAGTGATCAGGGTTGGTATGAAGGCCGGCCGGTGCTGGTGACCCGCAACGATTACGGTCTCGGGCTGATGAACGGCGACATCGGTATTGCGCTGCGTATTCGCGAGCCGGCATTGCATGCCGGGGAGGCCGAGCAGTTCGCCCTGCGGGTGGCGTTCCCGCGCAATGACGGTGCTGGCGGCATCCGCTTTGTGCTCCCCAGCCGTCTGCCTGAAGTGGAAACCGTATTCGCCATGACCGTACACAAGTCCCAGGGATCGGAATTCGAGCATGCGGCGCTGCTCGTCCCGGCTACGCGCAACCCGGTCCTGACCAAGGAGCTGGTGTATACCGCCATCACCCGTGCGCGAAGTCATTTCACACTGCTGGAAAGTCGCGAGGATGTGTTCGACGATGCCGTGCGCCGGCGAGTGCGCCGGTTCAGCGGACTCGATCTCCGCCCGGTGCCCTAGCGGTCTGCCTGCAGGCTTGCAGCAGAGCACAGAAAAGCCGGCGCTGGCGGCGGAGAAACAGCAGAAATTCGGGGTGCCACTGCACGCCAAGCAGAAACGGCTGGGTCGGATCCTCCACTGCCTGGATGATGCCGTCCAGATCGCGCCCGACGATGCGCAATCCATGCCCCACTCGGTCGATCGCCTGATTGTGCAGGCTGTTGATCCGGCAGCGGCGGGTGGCGAGCAGCTTGGCCAGCCAGCTGTCGGACTCCACGCACAGGGTCTTGAGCGGGAGAATGGTCCAGCGGTTCGACGTCATCTTGCGGTGGGACCTGAGCTCCTGAAACAGGTTGCCGCCGCGTCTGGCGTTGAGCAACTGTGCACCCCGGCATATGCCCAGCAGCGGCAAGCCGCGGGCCAGCGCGTCGTCGATGACGGCCGTCTCCAGGGCATCGCGCTCGGCGTCGTACTTGGGCTGCACCTCGGGCTCGGCCGCGTAGAGTACGGGGTCTATGTCGTGGCCACCGGTGACCACCACAGCGTCGTAACGCAGCTCAGCCAGAGGGTCTCCGGGGCGCACCTGAAGCGGCTTGCCGCCATACATGCGCACGGCCCAGGCCACCATGAACCGCGGACCGAACGCGCCACGCGTCGGCCCGGTAATCGCTACGACCGGTCGTTTCATGGCGCGTCGCTTAGCCAGTGTTTTTCGATCTGGTCGACCCAGCGGGTAAGCAGGCGCCCCAGGCGCTGATCCAGATGGCGGCAGTAGGCGCGGCAACATGCGTCGAGCCGCTCGGGGTCGGCCGCCAGACGTTCGACTTCCAGCCAGTCATTCCAGGCGATGTGCAGGCCCCAACCGAGCTGATCGATGCGGCAGTCAGGCAAGCGGTAGTGAAAGGTCGGACGCGACTTGATCAGTTCGTCGCCGGTGTGCGCCGCTACCCGGTCAGGGTCCAGGTGCTTGAACAGCGGCAACATGTCCAGCGCCCGGTTGCGGGTGGGGTTGTGTCGAAGATAGTCCTCGATCAGGGTCGGGAGGTCGGGCCAGTAGTACGGGTTGATCATGTGCCTTATATACGCGCCGGGGAAGGGTTCGGCAAAGGCCGTCAGGCGGCGGGTCATGTTGATCTTCGCCCGAGCGTTGATCCAGTCGAACAGGCAGAAAAAGGCTTTCAGGTAAGCGGCGATGACCTCTGGATTGCTGCTTGGGACTTCCGGATTGAATTGCATGCCGAATGCATTGGTCATGCGGTCAGCGGTACCCTTGGCTCCGGCTTCACGCAAGCGTGCGATCAGGCTATTGACCTCTGACAGCCTTTGCATCGGCAGTGGCGGGCTCACCAGCTCGACCGGGACCAGCGAATCGGCGGCCCATTTCAGCAGTTCCTCGGCGGACAGCCGTAGCTCATCGCCCAGATCGTCTGCGTCACGGTGTTCCCGGCCGAGCTGCTTGAGAAGTCGGAAGTCCAGCTCCACGACCCAGTCTCCGGCGGGATCCCCGGTCAAGGTGCGCTCATAGCGGCTGGTCTGTTCGATCTGCAGGTGAAAAAAGTCGGCTGTAAGCCGCGCCAGTTCGCCGATCTGCAGACCGTTCATTTCCAGTTCGACGCCAACCCGTCGCAGCTTCCCTTCCGTGGTGTGCTGGACCGGCGGCAGCCCTGGCCCGACATCAATGCCTGTCATGTAGTCTCCGGTGTGGTGCAGCGGCCGGTTCAGTCGCCCAATGCCACCCCGTCCAGGCGTGGATCGGCACCACCTCGCCAACCGCTCTCTATGCGTTCTATGCCATGCAGTCCGCTGGTCATCGGGACGATGCGAATCTGGTGCCCCAGCGCCTCGAGTTGCGACGCCAGTGCCTCCAGTTCCGTACCGGCTTCGATCTCGATACCCTGGCCGCGTTCCACCATGTTCGGCAGGGCGATTGCATCCTGCACATCAAGGTTCCAGTCCAGTACGCCGATCAGCGTCTTCAGCACATAGCCGATGATGCGACTGCCCCCACGCGAACCGATGACGAGCCTGGGCTCGCCTTGCGCGTCGAAAACCACGAACGGTGACATGGAGCTTCGCGGACGCTTCCCCGGTCCGACGGCATTGGGGTGTGCTCTGCCATCAACGGTCGGGGCGAAGCTGAAATCCGTCAGCTGACTGTTGACGACGAACCCCTGACTCAACATCCGGCTGCCGAAGGGCGCTTCGTTGGAACTGGTCAAGGCGAGCATATTGCCTTCGGCATCGACCACGCTGAAGTGTGAGGTGCCAGTGCCGTCTGGATCCGGGCCCCATCGTGACTGTTCGAGTACCGGGACGCGGGAAGGTTCGCCGGGCGAGGGATCGTCCATTGTCTGCTGCGGATCAATCAGCTCGCTGCGGCCAGCGAGGTAGTCCCGGTCGAGCAACGCCTCGACAGGCACCTCCACGAAATCCGGGTCGCCTATGTAATAGTCGCGGTCCGCAAAGGCCAGCCGGCTTGCTTCGGCAATCAGATGCCAGGTGGTCGGATCATCGGGCGACATCTCCCCCAGCGGGAAGCGTTCCAGCATGCCCAGCGCCTGAAGTATGGTCAGGCCACCGGAGCTGGGCGGCGCGCCGCCACACAGCGTCCATTGTCGATAGCTGCCGCAGACCGGTCGGCGCAGAACCGACCGGTACCCGGCCATGTCCTCGAGTGTCAGATCATCCGGACCCCAGCGACCCTCGCGCACCCTGGCAACGAATTGATCCGCGATATCGCCCTGATAAAAGCTCTGCGGGCCGTCGTCGGCGATTCGCTGCATGGTGCGGGCCAGTTCTTCATTGCGCAGCCGCGGCGGGTCCTGTCTCGCCTGTCTGCGAAAGTAATCGCGCGTGTCGCCGAACAGGCGCAGAGACCAGTCCTGCCGGACCTGGGTCTGCAGGCGCGGGGGCATGTCCATACCCTGTTCTGCCAGTCGAATCGCCGGCTCGAACAACGTTTCCCAGGGCAGACGGCCGTGTTCCTGGTGTGCAGCGCCGAGCATCGCGACCAGGCCCGGCACGCCGACCGAGGCACTGCTGGGAATCGCAACCGCCTTCGGGAGAGGCAATCCCAGTCTGCGAAACCGGTCTTCCGTGGCCGCCTGGGGGGCCGTCTCGCGCCCGTCGTACATCATCGACCTGCCGGAAGCGGCATCGTGCAGCAGCAGGAACCCGCCCCCGCCGATGCCGGTTTCCGGAGCCTCGATGAAGCCGAGCACCATCTGCGTGGCAATGGCGGCATCCACTGCATGCCCACCGCGCCGCAACATGTCGAGGCCTGCCTCGACGGCGGCGGGGTGGGCTGCGCTGACCATGAAGTGTTGAGCCTGGCGCTCTTCGACAGGCTGAGTGGTGGGGTTTGAGGTGCCCGGGTCGGTGCCGGAACAGCCACTCAGTGCGAGGATGAGACCTGCGAGCCAGGTTCGTATATGTGGAGGTAATGCGGGCAGCGTCATCAAGGTGGCATGAAGTCGGGTCATGACCTTCAGGCTAGCCGCAGATACACACAGCGTCTAACCGGCGATGGTGTAGAATCGCCGTTTCGACTCGTCATGAGCAATCCATGAGCAAACTATCCGAATTCAGGGCTGCCGAACGGCGTCTGGCCGAGCAGTTGGCCCAACTAGAATCCCTCAAGCGCGATGCCGGTCTGCAGCAGGAGCTGAGTTTCAGCGATGAACTGCGCGCGCTGATGCAGCAGTACGACATGTCTGCCGCGACGGTGCTGGCACTGCTTGGCCCGGAGACCGGCGCACGGATGACCCGGCGGACCGCATCGAAGCACTGAGCTCGAGCAACACACCCGACCGGTGCGGTTGGCGAGCCGGTGTCTTCGACCTATCATCGACCAACGCCTGGTAGCGATCCGGACTCACGGGTCGCGGCGGAAGTATTCCAAACGCTCGCAGAAGCAAGGAAGCGCCCTATGTTGGAGCACCCACGGCTCGACACAGCCGAACGAATCCTGTTTGGCGCCCTGCTGGCGCTGTTGGTCTGGCTGCCGTTGCCCATGGGCAGCAACCGGGATTGGGCCGTCGGCCTGTTCATTCTGTCTGCCGGCCTGCTTGCTGCGATCTGGAGTGCGGTTCAGTTGGTGCGCAGGGAGCCGCTGGGGACCGGCTTCCGGCGGGCCCTGCTACCGCTGGGGTTGTTGCTGGCGACCCAGGTGTGGGTCGCCATTCAGTGGGTGGGGGGGCTCAGTCAGGACCCCGGCAGTACATTTCAGTATCTGATGCTCGGTATAGGCTACTGCTTGCTGTACCTGCTGGTAGCGGGGCTGGTGCGAACCCGCAAGCGCATCTCGATCCTGCTTGGGGTGCTGGTGTTCAGTGGGGTATTTCAGGCGTTCTTCGGCACCTTCATGACACTCTCGGGAATGGAGTGGCTGGTGCTGGAGGCCAAGCAGTTTCACGTCGGCCACGCGACCGGAACCTTCGTCAATCGTAACCATCTGGCAGGCTATCTTGAGCTTGCCATGGCAGCCGGGATAGGCCTGCTTATGGCCTTGCGTGACGGGGGGCGGTTCCGTTGGGCGCGCCTGATCGAAACGATCATCGGGCCGAAGATGCGCGTGCGTCTGGGGCTGGTGATAATGGTCATCGCCCTGGTGATGAGCCACTCGCGCATGGGCAACACCGCGTTCTTCGCCAGCCTTCTGATCGTCGGCGGTGCCTTCGTGTTGATCGACCGGGAAAATCGACTGCGCAACAGTCTGATCCTGGCGAGCATCATCGTGATCGATATCGTCATCATCAGTCAGTATTTCGGCCTGGATCAGCTCAAGGACCGGCTCGTCAACACGCGGCTGAACGATGTGGTGGTAGATGGGAACGTGGTGCTGGAAGCCAACGAATATCGCGGACTGGTAGTCCAGCAGGCGCTACCGCTGGCTCGGGAAAACCCGCTGACAGGTCAGGGAGCAGGCAGCTTCGAGGCGGTTTTTCCGCCGTACGCCGGCAGTGACATCCCCTTGCATTACGATCATGCGCACAATGACTTTCTGCAGTTTTTCATCGAGTTCGGGCTGATCGGCAGTCTGCCGCTGGCGCTTTTCGTAGGGATATCGATGTTCTATGCGATCCGGGCGATGCGTCAGCGGCAGTCGTTATATCGCAGTGGACTGGGCTTCGGTACGGCGATTGGCATTCTTTCGCTGATGATCCACTCAAGCACCGATTTCAATCTGCAGATACCGGCCAACGCTGCAACGTATATCGTGTTGTGCGCGGTGGCTGTGACGGCGAACTATCACCGTGTGGATCGCGGCGCCGACGGTGAACGAACCGCCGGCGGGTAGATCTACGCGTCGTTACTGGTCGAACACGCGTTGATCGTCCTGGCGAGAGCCGATCGTGCCGCTGTTACGCGCCACGTAATAGAAGAACTGGGGAATACCGATCACGTAGCGCTTGAACAGGCGCCGCGGTTCCTTGCCGAGGCGGTACAGCCACTCCAGACCCATCTTCCGGAACACCAGTGGTGCCCGGGCGAAACGCTCGGCAGAAAAGTCCAGAATCGCACCGCCACAAATCAGCAATGCCGGACAGTCCAGTTCACGCTTGATTCGCAGCGCAACTTCTTCCTGCTTAGGCATACCCATCGCCAGCACCACCACCGGAATCTTGCCGTCCGCACAGTGTTGCCTGGCAAATTCCACGTAGGCTTCTACCGGCTGAAATCCATCGATCGCCTCGAAGGGCTTGTCCTTGAACAGCCTGCGCGCGCCTTTTGACAGCCAGGGTTCACGCGTGCCCATCGCCAGGAAGCGATACTGTCCTTCGTCATGCTCAATGAGATGGTCGATCAATCGAGGGATGAAGTCGGTGCCGTTCATGTTGGCTTGCGGCGCGCGCCCGTTCAGTTGACAGGCTATCTTGATACCAATGCCGTCGCGAAGCAGATAACTCATCTTGGCAAACTGCTGCCTGATGACCGGATCCTGCTGCGCGAGGTTGTAGGCGTGCTGGTTCATGAAGCCGACGGTAACAGGTGCCTTGACTGCCGACAGGTCCTCCATCAGTGGTTGCGTCTGACTCGAATCGATCAGATCGAGCTTGCCAATGAGTGGATCCTGGCGCTTGGTAGCTGAGCTTGTCATCGCCGACCTCTTGCGAAAAGTGTATTCCATGTCCTGAAGGCTTAGGCGGGGGATGGGTCGCTTTGGTTCCCCCCGCAAAGCCAACTAATCGAGGAAATGAGTGTCGGAAGCGAGCGAAGGGGCGAAAAAGATCGAGATTCCGGTAATCGGCTTTACTTGGATCGAGGCGTCTCAACGGAAATACAGGAGGCAACATGCAACGTGTTAAGGGAACAGCTTTGTCGCGCTGGGCCGCCGGGCTCGGCCTAGGTCTGGCACTGGCCGCAGGCACCGGGTACGCGGATGACTTCGAACTGATCGGGATCAACGTCGCCGGGGCGGAGTTTACCTCCAAGGAGCTGCCGGGCAAGCATGGCACGCACTACTTCTTTCCGGACGATGACTATTTCAAGTACTGGCAGGACAAGGGAATCCGCACAGTTCGCTTTCCCATCAAGTGGGAGCGATTGCAGCCGACTCTGGACGCTGAATTTGACGACACCTACGCCAAGCTGATCAACGACATGCTCGACGATGCCGGTCGGCACCAGATGAACGTCATCCTCGATATCCACAACTACGCACGCTACCGCGGTGAAGTGATAGGCAGTGAAGCAGTTCCTTTTTCGGCATACCGGAATCTGATGGAGCGGATTGCCAAGCGCTGGCACACCCATTCGGCGCTCTACGCCTACGACATCATGAACGAGCCCTACGGCGACGCCGAGGATAACTGGCCTGAAGCCGCCCAGGCGGGTATCGACGGCGTACGCAAGTACGACCGCAAGCGTCCGCTATATATAGAAGGCAAGTCCTGGTCGAGTGCAGCGCGATGGCAGAAGTACGCCGCACCGCTTCTGGATCTGAAGGATCCGGCTGACAATATCGTATTCTCCGCTCACCTCTACATCGACAATGATGCCAGCGGCACCTATCAGGAGACGCCGTCCGGCAACTTCGATACGTCGGTCGGGGTCAAGCGTGCGAAGCCCTTCGTCGAGTGGTTGCAGGAGCACGGGAAGCGAGGTCACATCGGCGAGTTCGGCATTCCGCATACGCACCCGAAATGGGCTGAAGCGGCGGAGGAGCTGCTCACGTACCTGCAAAAGCATTGCATCCCGATCAGCTATTGGGCAGCCGGACCCTCATGGGGCAAATATCGTCTCTCGATCGAACCGAAGAAGGGTAAGGACCGCCCGCAGATGGCGGTCCTGGAGAAGTTTATCGGAGAAGGCAACTGCAAGACCTACGGGCCTCAGCCTAACGACAGCTGAAGCCCGATCCGGTCAGCCGATGCTCGAGCGTCCTGTCCACAGGCTGGCCAGGCGCTCCGAACACTTGCGCACGAAGCTTCGGCTCTTGCGCATTGCCTGTGCCTTGAACGCACCGAAGGACGCCCCGGGCACGTACATCTCGTTATTCTCTATGCAGAAAACCGGCTTGTCCGCCAGCTGCATGATGCCGCTGGCATGCGTTTCCTCGCTTTCGATGAACAGCACACAATGCGGGTCTTCGCGGTAAATCCGCGCCTTGAAGCGTATTTTGGCACCAGGCTGACGACGCTGATCCTCGGGTACGTCTGGAAACATGTGCAAGGAGTCATACTCCACGCCATGACGTTGCAGCCAGGCCTCGGTATCGCTGCGGTAGCGTTCGAAGCGTGTGGTGACCAGGCGTGATGCCTTGATCGAGGGAATGAACAGCGGGCTCGCATTCGCCAGCAGTTGCTGATAGTTCGGGCCGTCATCGGCATCCGGAGGAACCGGATCCACGCAGAGCACACCGTCGATATCGACGCAGGCGTGGCTGATGTAGTGGTGGTGCATGATGTTCCATTCGAACACTCGAGGTTGCTCCACCAGCTCCAGATACATGTCCACTGCCTGGGTATTGTGCCGCTCGGCAAAGGCCACCAGGGTGCAAACCGAGCCATGGAACAGCTCATTCACCTGCGCAGCGGCCCGGGCCATCGATTTGCCGGAAGCAATGCTGTCGTCAACCAGCAGTATCTTGCGTGCTTCGAGGGGCTTGATGAGCTGAGCGTGCTTGTATTGTCGCGTGTCTCCGCGCTTGATGTCGTCATTGCGCAGGAAGGAATACAGGTCGGTCAGGGGTAGATTGAGCTTAAGCGAAACAAGGCTCGCCACCAGCATTCCGCTACGCGGAATGCCAACGACCAGATCCACATCTATCGGGATCTGGCCGGCGTGTCGGGTAATCAGCCGCGAGAGGTCATTAACGTTACGATAGTTCATCCGCTTCCTTGCCTCGGGGTCGTCTGTCGCGGATCAGACCGCCGACTTGGTGCCGGTCTTTTCAGGTACGCGACCGTAGTTATCCGACAACCGCACGATGTCGTCTTCACCGAGATACGAGCCGGACTGAACTTCGATCAGCTCGAGCGGAATGACGCCCGGATTCTCCAGTGAATGGACCTGCCCGATGGGGATATAGGTCGACTCGTTCTCCGTCACCATGTAGGTTTCGTCGCCGTTGGTCACGCGAGCGGTCCCGCACACGACAATCCAGTGTTCGGCACGGTGATGGTGCATCTGCACCGACAGTTTCGCGCCGGGTTTGACTGTGATGCGCTTGACCTGATAACGCTGGCCATTGTCGATCGAATCGTAGACGCCCCAGGGTCTGTACACTTCGCGATGGTTGAGGTACTCGGTGCGTTTTTCCGCCTTGAGTTGCTCGACGATCCGCTTCACGTCCTGCGCCTTGTCCTTGTGCGCAACCAGGACAGCATCCTTGGTCTCGACGATGATCAGATCTTCCAGGCCGACGGTGGCGACCAGCCGATGCTCGGCATGCACGTAGGTGTTGGCGGTTTGTTCCCCCATCACATCGCCCTTGAAAACGTTGCCCTGCTCATCCTTCTTGCTCACATCCCACAGCGCTGACCAGGAGCCGATATCGCTCCAGCCGACATCCAGCGGTACCATCACGGCGTCAGCAGTGCGTTCCATGACCGCATAATCGATCGAATCTTCCGGGCAGGCCAGAAAGGCTTCGCGATCGACACGGATGAAATGCATGTCGGTCTCGCGGTTGTCCATCGCAGCGCGGCAGGCCTCGAGGATATCCGGACGGAATTTGCCCAGCTCCTCGAGGTAACGGCTGGCGCGGAACATGAACATGCCGCTGTTCCAGAAAAATTCTCCGGACGCGACGTATTCGCGGGCGGTGTCAGTGTCCGGCTTCTCTACGAAACGCTGCACGGCGAAGGCACTGTCGCCGGCTGCCGGACCGCGCTGGATATAACCGTAGCCGGTTTCCGGATGGGTGGGTACCACGCCGAACGCGACCAGCTTGCCGGCTTCTGCCTGCGGTAGAGCCTTGTTGACGCTGGCACGGAAGCCTGCCTCATCCTGAATCAGATGATCGGCTGCAAGAATCAGCAGAACCGGATCGTCTCCGCTTTCCTGCGCCTGAATCGCGGCGATGGCAACCGCTGGCGCCGTGTTCCGGCCAGCTGGTTCCAGCATGATTGAAGCGTTCTCCATGCCCATCTTGCGCAACTGCTCAGCGGCGAGGAAGCGATGCTCCTCGTTGCAGATCAGCCGGGGCTGCTGCATGTCCAGACCCTTCAGGCGCATGATGGTCGCCTGAAGCATCGAGAAGGAAGCCTCTGCCAGCGGCAGGAACTGCTTGGGATTCAGTTGGCGCGAAAGCGGCCAGAGCCGAGACCCGGTACCGCCGGACATGATGATGGGGATCATTGCTTTGCTCCTTCTAAAAAACTCAATGTATTGCGGTAATGTCTGACCAGAATCGGCAGGAAGCGCCAGGCATCACGCGCATAGCGGCCAGCCAGCCTGCGCGGCTCGGTACACACGCGGTGCAGCCACTCGAGGGCGAGAAATTGCATCCATTCCGGCGCTCGAGGAACTGCGCCGGAGAGAAAGTTCAGTGACCCCCCGACGCAAAGCCCGACGCCGCTGGCCTGCCCGGCCTCCAGAACCTTGAGGGCGAGGATCTCCTGCGTGGGGCAACCAACCGCATAGATGATCAGGCGCGAGGGATGGGCATTGATGTAATCCACACATGCATCCACCGCTGCGGGATCATTGATGAAGCCCATGGGCGGATAGTGATGATGAACCCGTATGCCCGGGTAGCGCTCCGTGACGCGTTGGACGCTTGCTGGCTCACAGCCAATGATGGTCACATCCCACTGTTCGGCGTCGGCGCGCTCGATGAGTTCGGCAGTCAAGGTGCTGCCGGGGATGGCTTCGACGAGCGGCACCTTGAAGGCTCGTACGAACGGCAGCAGTACGCGGCTGTCGCAAATGCGATGGCTTGCAGCGGAATAGGCGGTACGCAACGGAGCGCTGTGTTCCAGCTGCACCACATGATTGACGTTTGGCGTGACGATGTAGCTGTACTTTCCAGCGCTCGCCTCGACGATGTCTGCGATGAGCGTGTCCTTGCTCCCGGTATAGAATTCGATATCAAACGCTTTCAATTGCAACCTCCTTGGCAACTGCATAACGCCAGTGTTTTTCCGCAGAATGTTCAAGCCGTTTTGTTCTCCAGCGCCGCCTGCAGATTTCTGACGTGTGCGTGCAGGTAGTGCAGGGTGTACAGGCCATAGTTCCGGACAGCAGACAGCTTCATGTGCCGACGGCGGATCTGAACGTCTTCCTTGATCGCTTCGAAACGACGCTGCACGGAAACACCTGTGTTATCGAACACGCACAACGGCTGGGCGATATGTACGATCTGCTCGCGCGATGGCACCTGGTTGATGAATTCGATCAGCATGCAGTAGTCCGCAGAGAGCTTGTACTGATCTCTGAAGCGGACCGACTTGAGCAGTTCATTCTCGAAATACATCGCCTGATGGCTCGAGGGCATGCCGACGAACAACCGCTCGATCGGCTTGCCCGGAAAATGATGAACCCGTCCGGCCGCGCTGAAGCGGGCGAAGTCGCCATACACGTAACTCGGCGCAGTGGTGGCTTGCTCGATGGTCTGCGCCACCCGTTCCAGGACGCGCTCGTCGTAGAGCCAGTCGCCACTATTCAGAAACAGCGTGTAGCCGGGCGTGGTCACGGCTTTCTCGAGGCCCTTGTTCATGGCATCGTACAAACCGTTGTCAGGCTCGGAGGTAATCTCTGCCCACGGCTCTTTCACTGTCTGCAGCCATTCGACGGCGCCGTCGTTCGACGCCCCGTCCACCACAATCCAGCGGAAGTTGCGGTATGTCTGGCTGGCAACGCTCTGGTAGGTCTTCTGCAGACCGGCCAGGTTATTCCAATTTATAGTGACGATAGTGAACTGGATCATTGTTAACTCGCTCGTATTGCATGTGAGCCGCTTCGCTAGCCTGTTTTCTTGCGAAATACAGGAAGCACGCCAGCGTGATGCCGAGGGTGTCGCCCCCGTACATGATTGAATTGGACAGGAACATGTTGACCATGCTGAACCAGAAGCCCAGCTGAAACGCATTGAGCAGGGGGCTCTTGTCCTTGACTTGACGCATGAAGTAAATGAAGCCGCCGTAGAACAGCAGCGCAATCAGCGGCGTCAGGAAGCCGAAGCGGTAGTACACACCGATGATGCCCACGTCCGACAGATAGAAGTGCGGGTCGTAGAGGGTTCCGAACCCGCCGTTCCACTGCAGCGACAGCGCGCCCATACCGATGTAGTTGTTCGCATCCAGGGCCGCGAGAATCGTAGCGATGGTGTCGTCGCGCACGCCGGGGCTGTTGACCGCCTCGTCGTACATCAAAATAAGCTTCTCGTACTGCATCACATAGAATTCCGGGAACATCAGATACGACATGCCCAGGAGGATGCCGGCCGTAAACAGGACCTTGGCAGCAGAATCCAGGCGCTTGCGGAAAATCCATACCGCAGCCAGGGCCCAGATCAACATGGTGGAACGGGTCTGCACCACCAGCCAGAGGTAGGCGGCGAAGTACAACAGCAGGGCGAGACTCTTGATCGACAACTGATCGCGCAGCCGATAAAGCAGAATATACGCGCCGAGGGTTACAGCGCCGGCACCGATACGGTAGCGGTCCGGCCGCAGGTCGCCAGTGTCCTTCACATCCTTGGCAAACGCCGGAATCGGATTGTCCGGAAGAATGCTGAAGTAGTACATGAAGCCAATGACTGTGGCTGCTATCGCCGAGGTCATAAAAAACGCTTCGATGTGTCGCTGCTCGGGTTTCGTCTTGATCAGCAGGAACAGCACCAGGAAAAACGACAGCCAGGCCAGGCTGCGGCGTTCCTCGAGCAGGCCGTAAATCAACGGTTGACCGTAGTTCAGATAGGCGAGCAGCGCGGAGAACAACGGAATGAATACGCCGAAGAACAGTACCCACAGGGCAGCTCTGGACTGATAGACCCGGCGCCAGATCAGGCACAGCATAAATGCTGCACCGACCACGCCAAGCAGGTACAGCTCGCGTAAAAACAGTATCCCCGACTTCTTGTCGTCGCTCAGGAACAGGGCACCCGTATTCAAAAAGATGACGACAAAAAGGAGGTTTCTATAGGCGAGTAGGTTCTTCAGCAACGTCTCAATCCCTCGGTCTGCTAGACCTGGTCGTTGTCGACCGATCCGGTCCTGTAACACCCTTTGGCACGATTTTGTCCGGACAGTTCCGAACGAGATGAAAAACCGTCGATCAGCGACCGACGGCGTTCAGGTAGGCGCGAGAATTTTCATGGACCATGGGGTCACGACGCATCTCGTCGGGGCTCCACCAGCGGAATCCGTCGTGCTGGGTATCGGGGAGGGAAAGCTCACAACCCTGTGGCAGATCAAGCAGGTAGCCGCTGACCACGTAGTGCGTGTCTGGCGTGTCGCCAAACACGCTATCGGTGTAGAAATGTTCGTAGAGATCCAGCAGGCGCGCATCAGCGCGGGCGAAGGGTTGGCCAAGCTCGGCCTGGGTAATGCGGGCGAAGGCCCGATCGAGGCGCTCGTTCTTGTAAATCCGGCCCCCTGGCACAAACCAGTAACCTTGCGCCGGCCGGTTCAGCCTCCTACCCAGCAGAATTTCGCCGGCTGCATTACGCACCACGAGATCCAGCGAGACCAGCGGAGCGTGGGCGACCACGCTCCTGAACGTTTCCTTGTCCAGTTGCATAATCAGCCTCGTGCGTCGCCCTGATGCTCGACAAACCAGCGATAGGCATCGCGCAGCCCATCCTCGAGCTTGATGCTGCTCTTCCAGCCGAGCCGTTCCAGACGCGAGACATCCATCAGCTTGCGCGGCGTGCCGTCAGGCTTGCTGGCATCGAAGGTGAGCTTGCCGGGGAACTCGGTCACTTTCTTGACCGTTTCGGCCAGCTCGCGGATGGTGCAGTCTTCGCCGGTGCCGACATTGATGTGCGAGAGCATTGGCTGGGTGTGCTCGCGGTAGGTTGCGGTATCAAGATTCATCACGTGGATGCTGGCCGCGGCCATATCGTCCACATGTAGAAACTCGCGCATCGGCTTGCCGCTGCCCCAGACCACCACCTCTTCATCGCCACGCTGGGTCGCTTCGTGGAAGCGGCGCAGCAGGGCAGGGATGACGTGGCTGTTTTCCGGGTGGTAGTTGTCGTGCGGGCCGTACAGGTTGGTCGGCATCACGCTGCGGTAGTCACGACCGTACTGGCGGTTGTAGCTTTCGCAGAGCTTGATACCGGCAATCTTGGCGATCGCGTAGGGCTCGTTGGTCGGCTCGAGAATGCCGGTCAGCAGGGCCTCTTCGCGCATCGGTTGCTCGGCATGCTTGGGATAGATGCACGAGGAGCCAAGGAACAGCAACTTCTCCACGCCTGCGCTGTGCGCGGCGTGGATGATGTTGGCCTCGATCATCAGGTTCTCGTAGATGAACTCGGCCGGGTACTCGTTGTTCGCGTGAATGCCGCCGACCTTGGCCGCGGCCAGGTAGACCTGGTCGATGCCTTCAGCCTGGAAGAACGCGTTCACCGCGCGCTGATCCAGCAGGTTCAGCTCGTTGCGGCCCCGCGTGACGATGTCGGTATAGCCCAGCGCCTCGAGGCGCCGGACGATCGCCGAGCCGACCATGCCCCGATGGCCGGCTACGAAGATGCGCTGGTTGAGGTCAGCTGCCATGCTCAACCCTCCACGCTGACCGGAATCTCGTGGCCGTGCTCCTTGAGCAGCGCATGGCGCTGGGCGACCTTGAGATCTTCACGGACCATTTCGGCGCACATTTCCTGCACGGTAATTTCCGGAGTCCAGCCGAGTACGTCCTTGGCCTTGCTCGGATCGCCCAGGAGAGTTTCCACTTCGGCCGGGCGAAAGTAGCGCGGATCGACGCGGACGATCACATCGCCAGTCGCCAGACCGGGAGCCTTGTCACCTTCGATCTTCTCGACGATGGCCTTCTCGTCAACGCCCTGGCCTTCGAAACGCAGGGTGATGCCCAGCTCGGCCGCCGACCACTTGATGAATTCACGTACCGAGTACTGCACGCCGGTGGCGATGACGAAGTCGTCAGCGGTTTCCTGCTGCAGCATCATCCACTGCATGCGCACGTAGTCCTTGGCATGGCCCCAGTCGCGCAGCGCGTCCATGTTGCCCATGTACAGGCAGCTTTCCAGACCCTGGGCGATGTTCGCCAGGCCGCGGGTGATCTTGCGCGTGACGAAGGTTTCGCCGCGGCGCGGAGACTCGTGGTTGAACAGGATGCCGTTGCAGGCATACATGCCATAGGCTTCGCGGTAGTTCACGGTGATCCAGTAGGCGTACAGCTTGGCTACGGCGTAGGGCGAACGCGGGTAGAAGGGGGTGGTTTCCTTCTGCGGAATCTCCTGCACCAGACCGTACAGCTCGGAGGTGGAGGCCTGATAGAAACGGGTCTTCTTTTCCAGGCCCAGCAGACGGATCGCCTCGAGGATACGCAGGGTACCCATGGCATCGACGTCTGCGGTGTATTCCGGCGCTTCGAAGCTGACCGCCACGTGCGACTGGGCGCCGAGGTTGTAGACCTCGTCGGGCTGCACTTCCTGGATGATGCGGGTCAGGTTGGACGAATCGCTCAGGTCGCCGTAGTGCAGAACGAAGTTCTTGTTCTCGACATGCGGGTCCTGATAGATGTGATCGACGCGTTGGGTGTTGAACAGCGAGGCGCGACGCTTGATGCCGTGGACTTCGTAGCCCTTCTCCAGGAGAAATTCCGCCAGGTATGAGCCGTCCTGACCTGTGATGCCGGTGATGAGTGCTTTTTTGCGTTCCATTTTAGTTACCTGTAGTCGGGGTTGAATCCACGTGGGAAGTTAATTGGGTCATGGCCCGCTCTAGCGCTTCGCGCCGCGCAGGGCCAGTTGAACTTTCTCCTTGACGCCGAACAGGAGAACTTTCAACGAGGGGAACTTGTAGAAGAATCGGTACAGCCCATATTCGGCTTCCGGCGAGTTCTGAGCCTGCCTGTCCAGCTCGGCGGATTCGATCAGGGCGATACCTTCGCCTTCCAGATCATTGAGTACGCTCAGCTCCATCGGTTTCATGGCGAACTCGAAGCTCATGACGCCCCGCTGCGCCGTGCGAGTCAGCTGCAGGCCGTGTGCGGGCGTTTTTTGCGCGTGGAGGTTGACCACAAAGTCGTACTCGGCGAGCCGCGGGTTCTGCCGCTTGAACGTACGGGGCAGCAATTCGCAGAACGCGTCATAGACCGCGATACTTTCTTCAAGGCCAACGAATCGGTGTTCCTTGCTTTGCTGCTGCACTGCTACCTGAAAGCGCGAGGACGCCATGGTGAAGTGCTGGCCAGGGTCGCCGAAGTTGGTCGACAGCGCCCGGTAGGGATAAACAAAGAACTTGTTCCGATCGATGATGTAGGCGTCATACAGCTTGAGCCAGGAGGACTCCGGCCAGCTTCGAACATCCGGCGGTATATTGTCGATCCGGGAGATATCGTTACCATTGGCTGCCAGCCACCGCCGGAACTCCTGCCAGTGTCGCGCAGACCAGGCCTGTCCCCAGGACGCAGCCAGTTGCAGGAAGTAGACGTCCGCATTGCCGTTATCGATCGGCATGAACGGCAGGTTGGATGTCTGGCAGAAGTTCAGGCTATACAGGCTGATGCCGGCGATATCCTGATCGTCCCCGTAGTACGCCAGCGCGCGCGTCGCGTATTCGTAAAAGTAGGGCGAAACGTACAGATCATCTTCCAGAACGATGATATCGCCGTATTCTTCGGTCAGGTCGCCGCAGCTTAGTACGTGTTCGCGCAAGCCCATCCTGTCGGGCCGAGCCAGCACCCGTTTTTCCCCGAAGGGCCAGTCGAACGCCTCGGCGACCCGGCGCGGCTCTACCGTATCGCATGCGTCGAGGCTGATGACAAGGCGTACGTTGCCGGGTGGATAGTGACCCTTGATCAGCGAGCTTAGAAGCCGCGTCAGGCTGTCTGGTCGGTTGTAACCGACCACAATGATGGTTGGTGTCGCAGGGGTCATGATAATACTGCCATTTCAATTAAGGTCCCGTCTCAATCAGCGTGATCAGCATGCGACAGGTTCGCATACCACGCTCGTGCCTTGATGAATACGACTAAAACCAGAGCGCAATAAATGATGATGCTGGCAATGCTGAAAGCCATGACAGTGTCCATCTGCTCTCCCAGAACCACCGCGCCAAAGTACAGCGCTGATACGCGGAGCGTGGTGCTGCAGATTTCAAATATCAGTGACAGGCGCTGCAGTCCCAGCGCCGGGACTGCCACCGTACAGGGCCTTGAGGCAAACACGGCGTATTCGGCCAGCGCCAGCCAGCGCGCGTATTCACCGGCTGTGCGCCACTCTTCGCCGAACACGGTGGCGAACAGCCAGGGTCCGGTGGCAAACACCAGTGCGAAGGGGACCAGCCCCACCGCTGCGAGACCGGCAACGGCCTTCATTACCGTGCCGGCTATCGGCTCGCCGTGCTGAATGGAGCGGGCCAGCTTCGGGTAGTACACATCGGCCACGGACTTGCCAACCAGATGAGTCGGCATGGTCAGCGCCTGCTTGCACAGCGCGAAGAACCCGGCGGCTGCCGGGCCGAAGTAGGCAGCCAGAACCAGTGTCGGAAGGTTCTGTGAGACGGTGTTGATCAGCATCTGGGGCGCACGGAATTTCGGAAAGTCCTGATAGCGCCCGGCCAGGTCACGCATGCGGACCGGCGACTGGCGCTGCTCTACTTCCGGCTTCACCTGCAGCGGCGGTCCCTTGCGGATGCCCAGCAGCAGCAAGGCCGAGTGCAGGAGCGGGCCGAACCCGGTGGTGACAACCAGCACCGCAGCGGTGGGGCTGACAAGTCCTGCCAGACTACGAATGGAGTTGTGAAGCAGCGAATACGCCACGGCAGCTTTGGCCGTGACACGGAACAACTGCTTGCGAAACAACCATTGCTGGGCGGTTTCCAGCGCCGCGCCGGCAAAGGTGACCGCAGGCAGCAGCATCAGAAACGGAACGGCCGCTTCCACACTCAACGCCTCGGCGAACCAGTCTCCTGCGACGAGCAGAAATATCGCCAACAGGCTCGAGACGAAGGTGGCCATGAGCAAAGACAGCTTGACCAGCTTGAGCGCGTCACTGTCCCGCCGTGGCAGCACGATGGACGTCGGATAGCACAGCGCTGCCACCGGGATCAGCATCATCGCCAGGCCCATGAACACGCCCAGTACCCCGTAGTTCTCCGGACCGTAGATGCGGGTTATAACCGGCATGAACGCCAGCGTCAGTGCCTGCGCACCGGCGGTTCCGGAGACTACCGTGGCGATATTGCGCAGCAGGCTGCTGCGCAAGGTGTTCTGGATCTGCCCGCGCAGGCGCCCGCTTCTGGTGTCGGGGGCGTCTCGGCGCGGGTTCATGCCGGAGTTGGCCAGTTCAGACTGCGGCATGTGCTGGCATGCGTCCAATACCGTAGTAGTGGAACCCGGCGCGCTGGGTTTGCGCCGGATCGTACTGGTTGCGACCGTCGACAATCACCGGCGTGCGCAGCAGCTTTTTCAGCGCCTTGAAGTCCGGGCGGCGGAACGGCTTCCACTCTGTCACCAGGACCAGCGCGTCGGCATCGATGGCGGCTTCGTACTGCCCGTCGACGATTTCCAGCTTCTTCTCGGTGAGCCACTCCGCGGGGAACTCGCGGGGCGCGGTTTCGTGGGCAACCGGATCGAAGGCACGAACCTTGGCGCCAGCATTGATCAGGCTGTTGATCAGCACCACGCTGGGGGCTTCGCGCATATCATCGGTGCCTGGCTTGAATGCCAGACCCCAGACGGCGATGGTCCGTCCCTCAAGGTCGCCGGAGAAGTGCGCGGAGACCTTGTTGAACAGCGAATGCTTCTGCAGGTCATTGCGTGCTTCGACGGCCTGCAGCAGCTTGGGCTCGAAGTCGTTCTGATGCGCAATGCTGATCAGCGCCTTGACGTCCTTCGGGAAGCACGAGCCACCATAGCCGCAACCGGCATAGATGAAGTGGAAGCCGATGCGCTGATCCGAGCCAATACCCAGGCGGACATTTTCCACGTCCACGCCCAGGCGCTCGCACAAGCTGGCCACTTCGTTCATGAAGGATATCTTGGTGGCAAGCATGGCATTGGCTGCGTATTTGGTCATTTCCGCATCGCGCACGCCCATGAACATCATGCGCGGGTGGTTGCGGATGAAGGGCGCATAGAGCTCATCCATGATCTGGCGAGCGCGTGCGCTGTCAGTGCCGACGATGATCCGATCGGGATGCATGAAATCGTCTACCGCTGCGCCTTCCTTGAGGAATTCCGGGTTGGAGACGACATCGAATTCGATATCCACCCCACGCGTTTCCAGCTGCTGGCGAACCGCATCGCGCACCTTGTCAGCGGTGCCGACCGGCACGGTGGATTTGTTGATGACCACCGACGGACGCTCCATCAGGCTGCCAATCTCACGCGCGACGTCGAGTACGTAACGAAGGTCGGCTGAGCCATCTTCACCGGGCGGAGTGCCGACGGCGATGAAGTAGACATCGGTATCGGCCATCGCTTCCCTGAGCGAGGTAGTGAAGTGCAGGCGCCCCGCGGCATGGTTTTCCACCACGATGGTGTCGAGCTCGGGTTCATAGATCGGCAGAATCCCTTTCTTGAGATTCTCGATCTTGTTCTGGTCGACATCGACGCAATACACGGTATTACCCATCTCGGCGATGCAGGCTCCAGTGACCAATCCCACGTAACCGGTTCCAACGACAGTAATGTTCATGCCTATTCCTTATGTTGAGCTTTGAATCTGCATTTGCCCGAGGGCGTTTAGCCGCTGCGAGCGTAATTCGCCTGAGCCGGGCGCTGCCCGGCCCGTCCTAGTAGACGTCCTTCGAGAACAGCGTGAAGGGCGTCTTTATCAGAATCTTGATGTCCAGCCACAGCGACCAGTTGTTGATGTAGGCAAGGTCCTTCTCGACACGCTGTTGCATTTTCTCCAGGGTCTCGGTTTCGCCGCGGTGGCCGGTGACCTGCGCCAGTCCGGTGATGCCGGGCTTGATGCGGTGGCGGGCCATGTACGCGAGAATCTTGTCGCTGTAGTAGTCGTTGTGCGTGACCGCATGCGGGCGCGGACCCACCAGCGACATTTCACCCTTGAGCACATTGAACAGCTGGGGCAGCTCGTCGATCGAGGTGCTGCGCAGGAAGCGTCCGAAAGGGGTCACCCGCGGATCATCCCGTGTAGCCTGCTTCACCTGCTGGTCGTCATGCATGCGCATCGAACGAAACTTCATGACCTTGATGATCTCGCCGTTCCAGCCATGACGGGGCTGACGGAACAGAATCGGACCCGGCGAAGACAGCTTCACGCCAATCGCCGCTGCGATCAGGATCGGACTGAGCGCAATGATCGCCAGCAACGCGATGCCGCGATCCATCAGTTCCTTGCTGAAGACCGAGGCAGGGTGCGAGCTGACTGGCGTCTCGTTCAGGTAGATCGCCGGCATCTGTTCGATCTGTGAAATCGACTGGTTGAGCAGGGGCATGCGACCGAAGTCCGGGATCCAGACGACATCGACGCTCATGTCGAGCAGGGTGATGTAGAGCTCTTCGATCACCGAGACTTCATCCAGGCTCAGCGCGATGTATACGCGGCGGATTCCGTACTGGTCGATGATTTCGCGTACCGTGGAGAGGTCGCCGAGTACCGGAAAGCGGCCGTCGCGGGTTGGTACGTCCGGCCGGGAGGTGATAAGCCCCATCAATGGAACGCGGTTGGAACCTGACAGGCGCGACGCCAGTTCATAGGCAGCGGGTCCGGAACCGATGATCACGGACGTGCGCTCTACCCGTAGCCGGCTGGAATGCCTGGCGGCGAAATAGCGAAGCGGGATATACGCCAGGCCCTGCACCAGAAACCCGAACAGCGCCCACTGAAATAGCACCTCGTACGAAAACAGATGCATGCTGTCGCTCAGATAGGCTATCGCCGACAGGCCGATCAGCAAGGTGGCCCAGCCTGCCAGCAGATGGCCCAGGCCGGTGAGATAGGAGTGTCGCTTGTGATAGACGTGCAGCAACATGTACGCCGGCACCGAGCCGAATACCGTGATGACGATCAGGAAGCGGTACTGCGTGGAGACCATCCCGAACTGTTCGAACACCAGGTAGCACAGCAGCCCGCTGACCAGCGTGACTGCGCAAAGCCATTGGCCCCAGAAGGTAAGGCCGCGGCGGTTTACGGCTGGATTGGTTCGCTTGGCGATCATGATTAACCTTCCTCCTTGCAAATGTGGTGTCGCGTCTGGATCGAGGCGTCAACTGACCAGCACAGTGCTGGGCCGACACCGGCGGCCTGCGCCACCCGTTGCATGTCTTTGGCGTGCTGTTCATTGCGGGCCACGACACGTTCGGCTGCCTGGAGCGCCAGGGCCCGTTGCTCAATGGTCAGGAGCCGCCAGCTGTCGAAGCCGATACGGGCCAGGTCGCGATTGAGCTCCAGACGCCCGTGTCCCAGCCGGGCGGCTTCCTGCCAGGCGTGATCGAATTCGGCATCACGCTCTCCGGCCTGCAGCTTGGCGTGCGCCAGGCGCAACCAGGACCAGGGCCAGGCGGGACGCACTTGGGTGGACGCACGAAAGGATGCGGCGGCCCGTTGCCAGTGCTCGGCGTTTTCGGGTTCGATCAACGCGCCCCATGCCTGGACGCGGCCGAGCCGATCGAGATACTCGCCGCTGAGCGCAGGAAAGGTAGAAACCGACCCCTCGGCGCGTTGCAGCAACTGATCCCAGAGATGAGCAGGGGGCAGGTCGGCCTTCTCGCTCCAGGCATTCAGCACGCGTTCGGTCTGGAAGCCGGCCAGGCCGGACTGAATCAGTGGGACGGCGACCGATGCACTGGAAACACCCAGCACCAGGCCGAGCGCGCACGCAACGTGCTGCAGGCGCGATAGCCCCGCTCTCCGACGCGATCGAGTCAGCCTGTGATGAGCTTCAGAATTGGGTACTACAGAAGCAGTCATGGTCTCCGTCCTTGATGGCGCCACCAATACATCAGGTTTGGCGTGACATGCCCGGCCGTCCGCGGTCGGGTAGAGTCAGACAAGTTGGCCATGGACTATTTTCCATGGCGTATCTAGGACAAGATGTTTTGCGCGGCGTTCCCCGACAATCTCACTGGCGATACGCAAACCGTGGCGCATGTCCGGTGGGCGGCGGTTGACGTTGTGCGCATCGCTGGCGATGACATTGACCACGCCTTCCTGCAGCAGAGCATGTGCGAGCTGTTTCACGCGCTCGCCGAACGCCCCTGCGATCGATCCGGCCGTCACCTGCAGCAGGCAACCCTGTTGCAGAAACGGCTTGAGCTTGCCTGGCTGGCGCATCAGGCCCTTGTTACGCTCGGGGTGAGCAAGGACGGGGATGATTCCCTGGTCGAGCAGCCACTGCGTCATGCGCTCGGCGCCGAAGGGCACCTCTGCGTGGGAGAACTCCAGTAGCAGCGCCTTGCGTCCCTCCCAGTCGCCGAGAAAAGGCAGTGTACCGTCGCCCACCGCTGTCATGATCTCCCCGCCGAAGCGAACCTCGGCTGCATAACCGGTACGCAGGGGTATCCTGGCTGCCCGCAACGCACGGGCGAACGCCTCCCAGGCCGTTTTGATGCTGGCGGCGTCGTTGGTGTAGCGTCCTGGATGAATATGGGGTGTACAGATGAGATGGGTGGTGCCGCTGGCGACAGCGATCCGTGCCATGTCCAGCGCTGTCTCCAGGTCTGCCGGGCCGTCATCGACGCCCGGCAACAGGTGACTGTGCAAATCGATCATCATGCGCGTCACCTGTGCCAGCGAAGTTTAAAGTGCGATCAGGCCTTGGCTTCGCTGTAGCCGTAATGGTCGTAGTAACCGCTGTACTCGCCTTTCTTTGCGGCCTTCTTGACGTCAACCTGGTTAAGCACCACACCGACGATCGAGGCACCGCCCTGCAGCAACTGGCCGACACCCTTCTTCGCCATCGAGATCGAAGTGGACTCGGACTTGATCACGTAGATCACCGAATCGGAGTAGGTGGCCATGAGTACTGCGTCGCTCACTGCCTGGGTCGGTGGTGAATCGATGAGGATGTGGTCATAACGGTCCTTGACCCGCTCGAGGAACTTGGCAAAACGCGGCGAGGCAAGCAGTTCCAACGGGTTCGGCGGTACCGCGCCGGCAGTCAGCATGTCGAGCTGGCTGTCGACGGTCTGGATGCAGTCTTCGACCTTGGCCGTCCCTGAAATGAGGTTGGCCAGGCCGGGCGTTCCAACCGGGAAGTCGAAATTGCGGGCCAGCGTCGGGCGACGCAGGTCGGCATCGATCAGCAATACCCGCTGCAGTTGCGACAGGGCGAAGGCCATGTTCGCTGCCACGGAGCTCTTGCCTTCGCCAGGCACCGACGAGGTGACTACGATCACTTTCTGCGGGCGACTCATGTCGGACAACATGACGCTGGTGCGGATGGTCCGGATCGCTTCGCAGAAGCGCAGGTCGTCGCCTCTTTCGAAAAGGTGCGGGACCAGCTTCTCCTGCTTGCGCGCGACCAGCGGGACGATGCCGAGCACAGGCAGGTTGAGATTGCCCTCGACGTCTTCTGTGCTCTTGAACGTGTTGTTGAGAATGTCCGAGATGAGCGCGAAGGCGACGCCGGCGATCAGCGATACGAACGCGGCGATGAGAATCAGCAGCTTGGCATTCGGAGCGGATGGTCGAGCCGGGGGCAGGGCAGTATCCACCACGCGGGCATTGGCGCTATTCAGGTCCTGGGTCGCGGTCGTCTCACGCAGACGTGTCATGAACGTCTCGTAGAGCTGACGGTTGCTGTCCACGTCGCGCTGCAGTTCACGAACGCGGAATTCCTTGCGCGAGATATCCTGAATCTGCTCCTTGTTCGCCTCGAAGGAGTTGCGCAGCGAATTCTCGTTGGCTACGGCAAGCTGATAGTTGCGTTCGATACCGGCGATGACCTGCTCTACCTGACCCTTGAGGCTTGCCGTGGCAGCAGCCAGATCAGAGCGCGCAGCTTCCATGGCAGGGTGACGGCTACCGTAGCGGCGAGACAGCTCTTCAACCTTGGAGCGAGCGCGTGCCTGGTCGGCCTTGAACTGTTGAATCAGCGGGTGGCCCAGCACGGCGGGGATACTTGCGAGGCGTTCCCAGCCCTGGGCCTTGGAGGCCTGAACCTGGCGCCACTGGCTTTCTGCCTCGGCACGCTCGCGCCGGGCATCGATCATGCGGTCACCGGTCAGGGACAGCTCATTGGCACTCACGGTCTGAACACCGTTCACGTCGACCAGTCCTTCCTGCTCGCGGTAGGCTTGCAGGCGGTCTTCGGCCTCCTGCAATGACGCGCGCAATTCGGTCAGACGCTCGTTCATCCAGGTGGTGGCAGACATCGACATTTCCATCTGCGCCTCGAGCTGGCTTTCGATGAAGCTGTCAGCCAGCTCATTGGCCGCCTGTGCCGCAGTCAGCCTGTCCGCCATGGAGACGGTGATTCCGACCAGTTGGCTTTTCCCTTCCACACCCACGCTGACGCGCGACATGAACTGGCGGGTGACGCTGTCCATGATCTGGGCTTCGGTCAGCGCGCCGGACGCCTCGGACAAATCATCACCGAGGAACGTTGCCTTGGCGCGGTTGATCATGCCGCGAATATCGATCAGCGGCTCATCCTGCTGGCGCGGGTCGAACTCGGGGTGTTCGGTCAGGTTGAGCTCGCGCACAACCCGCTCGGCGACGCCCCGGCTGGTCATCAGGCCGAGCTGCGTCTGCATGTATTCATTCACCGTACGGGTGTTGTCATCGACCCTCTGGAAGGCAACCAGCTGATCGCTTTTGGTTTCGATCATCATGGTGGTCTTCGCGGTGAAGATCGGGGTCATCTGCATGACGGCCAGGGTCGCCAGCATCGTAACGACCGCGACCAGGGCAATGATGCTCCATTTGCGCGACCAGAGTGCGTTCCAGATCCGCTTGAGATCGACGTAATCCGGGTCATCGTCGTTGGATGGCATGGGCGGCCAGGTGCGGTCAGGTCGTATGGAGCTGTTCATGCTCAGAAGAATCCTTGGTCAATGGTGATGGTATCGCCTGGCTTGACCAGGGTGCTGAGGCTCGCGCGTTCAGACTCGCGGGCTTCGTCCGAACCGCGGACGATCGTAATGCGACGCGTGGACGCTCGCTCGGTCAAACCGCCGGCCAGCGCGATGGCGCGGTCGAGGGTCAGGCCGGGCTGATAGGGGTAGCCGCCGGGCTGTTTGACTTCGCCGCTGATGTAGAACTCCCGGTAATTGATCACGCTGATCGACACGCGCGGGTCGCGCAGGTAGCCGTTTTTCAGCTCTTCGGTAATTTCCTGCTCGACCTGGCGGGGTGTCTTGCCTGCGGCGTTTACTTCACCGAGGAAGGGGTACGAAAAGGTCCCCGCATCGTTCAGACGAATTTCCTCGAAGCTCAAGTCCGGCTCTCCGTATACGCTGATGCGCAGCACGTCGCCCGAGCTCAGCTCGTAGGATCCCTTTGACACGGCGCCAACCTGCGGCTGCGCAACCTGCTGAGCGCTGACCTGCAGGGCGAGGCCCAGCATCAGAACCAGCGAGAGTGTCTTGAGAATAGGTTGAATCGACATACCTTTTTCTCTCCATTGAAGATGCAATCCCGGGAAGCATTCGCGCTTCCCGGGGGCTTCCGGCCTGTCGGCCTTCAGCCCGCGGGTGGTCTGGGTGTAGTGTCCTGCTTCGCTCGCGCGTTACAGGCTCATGTCCACGGTCAGCATGTAGACATTCCGGTCGTAGCTCGCGATGGCGACGTTGGAGTCGTTCTCGACGAAGCGATAGCCGAGCGTGAAATCGATCCACCGGTCCGGCGAATAGGTCAGGCCAACGCCGTATGCACGGATGTCGTCCTCGCGCTCGGTGGCCTTGTATTCACG
The DNA here is from genome assembly GCF_020025155.1 of Halopseudomonas nanhaiensis. Taxonomy (NCBI): domain Bacteria; kingdom Pseudomonadati; phylum Pseudomonadota; class Gammaproteobacteria; order Pseudomonadales; family Pseudomonadaceae; genus Pseudomonas; species Pseudomonas nanhaiensis. Next base: position 3,237,049 of record NZ_CP073751.1, on the reverse strand, counting down.
GTCGGCCATGCGGTATTCGAGTTCGGAACTGATCCAGGGGTTCCATTCGTGAGTCCAGTTCAGCACCGTGCTTACGTCCTGAACGGTACTCGCACCATCATCCCCTTCGTCAAAAGCACGACGGGACGTCAGATCGAACTTGGAATAGGTACGCGGAGCCCAGACCACGCCCACTTCCCACATCGGGCTGGTGTAGTCGTTGCGGTTGTCACTGTCGAAGTCCTTGCGCTCGGCACCGGCCTTGACCGTACCGGTCGTTTTGGCGGTTGCTTCCCAGGTCGCACCGAGCAGCGCTGCCAGGTTGGTGCTGTCGCGATCTGACGTGCTCTGCTCGTAGCTGTGGTCGGCATGGCGAAGCTCGACCAGCGTGCGCGTACGGGCGCCGAGACGGTGGAACCAGGTGGTTCCGAGCGCCAGGGTGTCGCGATCCTGATCTTCGTTGAAATCGTCACGATAGCGCAGACGCTGGTACTCGGCGCCGAACTCGAGCTGGTTCGGAGCGGTGCGGGCGCCGAAGGTATATCCGGCCCCTGCAACTGCACGGTCGAAACGCTCGTTTTCGAAGCGGCGCTCAAGCAATTCCTCGACCCCGCCATCGTCCGGAATGGTGCGGTCATCGTTGATGGTGTTTTCGATACGGCTGTAGCCCAGGTTCCAGCTCACGCGGTGGCGCGAGGTCAGCTCCATGATGCTCTTCAGACCGAGGATATGGTCGGTGTTGGTTGCATCCGAATCGTCATGGTAGATGTCGGAGCTCACCGTATAGCGCAGTTGGTACCCGGCGTTGCGCGTTTCGGCAGAGAGCAACAGGCTCGGTTCTATGCTGGTGATCCAGGAGGCGCGCTCGTCCCGATCCAGCCCACGGTAGTTGTCGTCATAGCTTTCGCCCACAAGCAGGGTGGGCGTCAGTTCGAATCCGCGCAGGTTGATGCTGCGTGGCTCATCGGCCACAGCGTAGGCGGATACGGAGCTGACAAGTGATGCCGCCAGTAATTTGGAATACTTCATAGTTGCAGAATTCCTTATCGCGTCGATTAGGTTGTTGTAATGCTGACTACGTGGGTATCAGCTGGAACTGGCGGTGGTGCCGCCACCTGTGCCACCGCCGGAGCCGCCGGAAGGCAGGCTGCCGGGACTTCTGGGTGTGGGTGTGTCGCTGGAGGAACCAGCCGCGGTCGGCAGTGAATCGGTCACTGCACTGACGATGAGCTCGGCCTGGTCCGGTGCTGCAGCAATCGCCGCTTCGACGATCGCGTCGACCTGGTCGGGGGCCGCTTGTACCGCCGCCCGGACAATCAAGACGGCCTGGTCGGGCCGGGTCTGAATGGATCGGCCAACCACGTCAGGCGCCGACTGTTCGCAGTCGATGATCTGGTGCTGGATGGTGAGGGTGAGCGCGGAATCATCCGCGGCGTTCTTGATCTGCTGTTCGAGAGACGTCTGGCAGTGGCTCGCGTCGCTGGACGCGGCCTGAACCGTAGTGACGGAAAATGCCGCAAGGGCAAGGCTGAGGGAAGACGCTATCAGTGATTTACGCATGTTCAACTATCTCCTTGTTGAAGCCGGAACCTGCCGAAGCAGTCAGTTGATCTGGAAGGGCAATTGCCCCCATCCGGCACGTCAACCTAGGTTTAGCATTATATTGGTGCAATGGGAAACCCAGCTGCCGAGCCACGCTACCGCCCCGGGTGTGCATCTCCCGAGTCGACGTGAACAGGTTGTGACGCTGTATTCCCCTACTGCACGGTTCTCGAACAAGGCGCTCATTCGCACACTGAAAGGCTTTGATGAAACTGGTATGACTGTTTGCAACATGCATGCCTAAGCCCTGCAGTGAATGAGAGGCACCCGCACCGGTTGCTGCCGGTTCAGTACGTTCAACAACAGCATTACTCGCTCGTCGCCATCCATCGAAACGAATACGGCTTCCAGCTCGGCATACGGACCGATCTGGACATGCACGGTATCGCCCGGGTTGAAAGCCTTGCGCTGATCCAGCTGCTCGCATCGGCGTTGCAGATGCTCGACCAGATCGTCTTCGACTCTGCAGGGGTGCCCGGCGAAGCCGACCACGCGCGTCACGCCGCGCGTGGAGTGCAGGCTGGTCCAGCTGGCAGTGGAAGGCACGCGGATGAACAGGTAACCCGGGAACAGTGGTTGCGAGTGGGCGGTCAATTTTCCGCGCCGGGCAGATTCGACCTGCACGGTCGGATGGAAGCATTCGAATCCCTGACGGCATAGATGCTCGTTGGCACGCGCATCCTGGCGAGGTTTGCATTGCAGCAAATACCAGGCGGCATCGATCAACTCCATCTGATTGTTCATAAGCCCTCCTAGCCATGAGGTACATACCGCCGAACAGGTTTCGCGTGATTGTCTGAAGGTCCGAGCTGAAATATTAGAATGCTATCAACTCGAGACTGCTACGAATCCTAGACCTGTGGCCATGGATAGAGTTCCGTGAATCGCTGTGGACAGAAGATGATCGGAAGGAATTATTTGACCAATTGCTCATTATGGACTTGTACCGCAGCGGGGCATGAACGACGGTCCGGTGACGCCACGGGGTGGCTAAAGGCCAGCAATCTCATGACCTTGACCAGGCTGCCTTCCGATCGTTGCACCTGACCCCAGGCGAGATGCCCTCGCTGCTGGGGAAGCTCGCGGAGGTTATACGAAGCCAGTTCGCGTCCTGTGGTTACCGGTCAGGATGGTTCCGCTTACCCGTCCCTTCTCCGGAAAGCCGGTGTACCGCAGGAAAATCGAATCGCCATCCGAGGGAAATAACGCGATGCCTTCAAACGGAAGCCGTGCGCGATAAATGCGCCGACGGGGCAGGGGAGCTGGTGCGAGAAACAGGGCAAAAAAAAGACGCCCTTGGGCGTCTTTTTGGGTGTTGGTGGGCCGGGGTAATCTGAACAGGGTCATTAATGTACTGATTTTAATAGAATTTGGCGGGTTCAGTTTTCGCTTGGAATACCTTTTGGAATCTGAATCTGTGATTGGCAAGGGGGTGGTGCCTTGTGATGCAGCAATTCTAACCGGGAATTGAACTGAGAACCTTCGTTTGCTTCTTCACATCTCGTTGAATGATACGAAGTTTCTCATTGACCTGTTCATCAAGCTCCTCGATTTCGCCGTCGAATGGCGGTGCGTCACTATCCATTGATGTCTTCCACATCTCTAGCGCGAGAATGTGTGAGCGTAGCTGCTTATGCAGTTCGTCTACCTCTAGGTTCTTTATTTTGAGCTGGTGCTGCAAGCCCAGGTGCTCGTAGGTCCACTGTTCTATTTGTTTTTTGTGCTCGAACATCCATTTTTCTCGAGCTTCTGCCAGGGCTTCAGGGGTATTGATCAGCAATATTGAGACGGTCTCGGATGGGCTTTTTCCAATTTTTCTTGTGAGCTCATCCAGGGCCCTACAGGCTTCTAGGGAGAGGTTGAATCTCTTCTCTTTGTTTTTTTTCTGTGAGCGGCGTTGCCTTAAATTATTCTGTAGACGTGTAATTATTTTGCTGCATTTATTTTTTTGTAGGGCGTTAACCCACGCCTCTACGGTTCTGCGTACATTAGCTTTTTCGGTCAACTGGATGCCTGTATTTTTGATGCAGCTCCGCTCCAGATCGTTCGCTCGCCTTTTCAGGTATTCTGTAGCGTAATAGCACTCATTCTCATCCCTAAGCCACTCAATCTGCTCAGTCACTTACTGCTCCTCGACATGCCGGATACCACTGCTTTTCTAGGGATTTAGTTTCCATTGGTTGCTTTTCCAGTATAGCGTTATACATAACGTTATCCATAATGCTATACATAACTGTTTTTATAAAATACCCTATCTGGAAAGGAGATAAGTGGCGATCTATCCATGCTTGAAAAATTGATAGGAATTAATGCTGAAATTTTAAGCGCAAACGAAAAGCTCGTATTACTTGTTTTTTTTGCAAATTTTGAGAAGCGCTGGACCGGTGCAATGACGCTTGCTTCCCTCGCCGAGCAATTGGGTCTGAGGGCGAGGTTAGTGGCTTCAGCGATGCCTTTGCTACTGGACGCAGGGTTCATAAAAGCGAGAACGTGTTATGGGTCATTTGGTAGGCCGTTGCGTGAATTCGCTGTCAACGAAGTAAAGCTTCGTGCGTTACCCGAAGCCAGAAAGCTTCGTCGGGAAAGCATTATTTCTTCCGGTTTATTCCTTCAGTCCCCCACGATCAAGGCTTCAAGATTGAATTGGTCCCATCAGCTGCAATCGTTAGATGCTGATGAGTACTCATCTGAAAGCGGTGAAGCCGGGTCCTCGATTTCACCTAAGGTTCGGCGAATGATTGAGGGTCGGAAAGGATATTTAGATGCTTCTGATGTATTGCTGCTCGCGTTGCTGCTCGCTGTGTCTGACCAGATGGGAGTGGTAAAGGGATGGAGCTTTAGGCAGATCGCTGCTGCCATTGGGGTGACGCAGCTAGCAGTCAAGGGCCGGCTGAAAAAGCTGGTGAGACATCGGGTTCTTCGTCGTGTGATTCCCGGTGTGGCAGCCCCAATTTTTCAACGTAAACTTGAGAGCGTCATTCTGCTCAATACGAATCACCCGTTATTCTCATCCACTGGACGTAGGGTATCAGCGGTCATCAACCGCCTTATCGGCAGTGAGGCCGAATGGGGTTTTGTGGCTAGCCTTTTGACAGATTCTAGAAGTAATAATCCCCTCTATTACGGTCGGGAGGTGATGCTATTGCGAACCCTTCCTTTTCATGCATTCGAGCAGTTGGAATTCATGTTGCTCGAGCTTGCGAGCAAAGGGTTCGAGTGTGCGTTAGCCGAGGGGAAGATTGATCGTGCTTCACTCGAGGTTGATGCGAAAGCGGATATCGCGCGCGTTATGCGGAGTTATGACGATGGATCACTACGTTCTGACCTAGTCTCGGAGTTGATAGAGGGTCTGGCTTTTCTGGTTTACCTGCTGGTACAGGAGCTGGATGGTCGGATAAGGCCTCTGCTTGCTGAGCTAGGGGCGCGAGATAAGGTCCTAATGCTACCGGGCAATATGACCCAAGGTTATGAGTATATTGGAGTTCTCGTATTTCCAGCTTTAGAGCCTCGAGGTTTCGCGGTTGAAGGCTATGGAGCTTGGGAAGGGGTTGTTCTGAATGAGCAAAAGATTTCACTAACTGCTCTTGAGAAGGCAGGGCTTGCGGCCAAGGTATAGTCTTCCTCGTTTTTTTTTACTACCGCCAGAGATCCTCTGAGCCTTACAGAGGAGCCCGCTCATGAGAATAATCCGTTTGAAAGAAGTAATCGATTCGACCGGCCTGGCACGGTCGACCATCTACAAATATATCTCGGAAGAGACCTTTCCCAAGCCTGTATCCCTAGGGGATCGCTGCGTTGGCTGGGTCGATAGTGAGGTCCACGATTGGATCCTGGCCAGGATCGAGGAACGTGATCTAGCTATGGCAGCTACACGGCCAAGCAACCATTTCAGCGTCGCCAAATAAACTTTACCGCCATGACCTGCTAGGGCTGGTCATGGCAGCTTATGATGCTGCTCAGGAGGGCGGCTCTGATCTCAGCTAACTCTCCCAGTGCTCGGTGCGGAAAATCACTCGACAGGCTTGGCAATGTTGCTCCCCATTGCCCGGCCTGATCGGGAGGTCCTGAGGCAGGTAGGGCTGCATCTATTGATATAGCAATTAACTATCTACTCTAGCTATCCAATAGTCACAGTCACTATCCATTACTACTAACTACCACCAGAGGGAAAGAAGACAAGTAAAAAAAAATACATCACGTACCTGATATGCACCGACAACCTACCAGGTACTGAACCATGAACAACCGCAAGCTAAACATTCATCCCTCCCAATCTGAGATAGCCCTGAAGATCGAATCACTCGTCAAGGCTATAGAACGCAGCGATACACCTGCATTCAGGATCAGGCATAACCGATCTGGCTATGAGCGTCTCGATAACACCAGAATCTCCCGCTACTGCACTCACGTGCAGCAGATGTACAACCTGTTCGATGATCGTGTGCCCTATGACTACAGCGAGCAGTTACAAGCGTTCCGGGTTGCCTGGGAAGAAATCGGTCTTGAACCATCACCTGCTGGTCCTATCTGCCTGAATGACAGGGGTTCATACTGGCTCAGTCATCCAGAAAGCATGAACGTCCTCACTGAGCGGATCCGTGAGTTGACTCGTCAGCGTTGGTATAAGCGCAGGGCCGGGGATCGAGCCTATGAGGCACGCAAGCAGGAGAGGGAAATCACCGCTTACACGGATGCTGTGATGAGTATTTATTCCCGCACTATGGTCATCAGACTGAACCTCTACTACCGCCCTGAAGCTCAGGTCAGGCAGCGAGTCGAGCACGTCTTTAACCATCTAGATGTCTTGATCTCCAAGCACAGCCGCCATCCGATCTTTGAGCGCCTTGTCGGATACATTTATGCAGTGGAGCAGGGAGACCGCAATGACGGGAGGGGTTACCACATCCATGCGGCCTACTTCTTCAATGGCAATCACGTGGGCCGGGATGTCTTGAAGGCGATTGAGATTAGCGAGTTGTGGGAGGCGATCACGCGTGGTCAAGGTTATGCTCACAGCTGTAACCATAACAAGGAGGGGTATGGCAACAAGTGCGGTATTGGCCGGTTCCAGAGGGACAATCAGTCGGTAAGGCCTAATGTCCACGAAGCGATGAAGTACCTGGTAAAGGACGGCCAGCACCTGCGCTTGAGGCCTGTGGGAGCACGTTGCCTGCGTAAGGGCGCGCTGGGGCGTTTTCGTCGGGGGTAATGGAGCCTCAGATGCTGAGCAGTTCACACAACAGGGTAGGTTGCTAAGCTTATGGCTTAGATGGTCAAGGACAAACAGCAGCCTCTGAGTGTCAAGCTAGCTGGTGCAAGGGCACTACGCACTGGCTGTATTCGCTAGATTCAAGCCCGTACGGTCCACAATTGATCCAGCCGAGTGGTGTAGCTAGGACTGAGCAATTGCCGTTGCATACCCCACTCAGGCATTGCAGGGAGACGGGCTGACTTCAGCGTGTTCTTCCCCCAGCGTTGGTTGATCTTATCCATGGTCTGCATCAATCGGTCCGATGTCACGGCCTGGCTAGGGGCAAACAGATCTGGGGTATATTGATCACGTCGGCATAGCCCGAGCAACATGACGGAGGCCTTCGCATAGGCCGGGCCTACCCGGTAAATGCGTTCTAGGCCCTGCACGGCTGTCTGGATGAGTATTCGCGTATCGTCGGTGGGGTAGGGCAAATGGACCTGCATGTGACGTGAGAAGTGCTCCTCGCTTGGGTTGAACAGCCCCGTGCGAATCCCCACCTGGATGACCTTGCAAAGTGACTGTTGTCCTCGAAGCTTTTCAGCGGCACGGGTGGTGTAGCTGGCAACGGCTTGTTGAAGCTCGGCCAGATCGTAAACCCGCTGCCCGAAGGCACGGCTACTGCATATCTCCTGTTTGGGTGGTGCTTCCGCTTCCATGTTCAGGCAGTTGATACCCCTCAGTTCACGGGCTGTTTTCTCCATCACTACACTGAAGCGTTTACGCAGTAGTGCAGGATCGGCATTTGAAAGCTCCCAGGCTGTTTTAATGCTCATGGCTTGCAGGTGCTCATTCATACGACGGCCAACGCCCCATACTTCCGCTACGGGCATGGCCTTGAGTAGCTTGTCTCTGCGTTCTGGATCGCGGATATCCACCACGCCACCGGTCTGGCGCTGCCAGCGCTTGGCGGCTGCATTGGCGAGCTTGGCCAAGGTTTTGGTGCTGGCAATGCCGACACCCACCGGAATGCCTGTTATTTTCAGTACATCAGCACGTAATGAATAGCCGAGCTGATCCAGGGGCTCAGGTAGTCCAGTTAGGTCTGCAAATGCTTCATCGATGGAGTACACCTCAACCATCGGAAGGCGACGTTCCAGGGTAGTCATCACCCGTTCACTCATGTCCCCATACAGCGCATAGTTACTGCTGAAGGCCAAGATGCCTTGGCTTCGCAGGGTGTCCTTGATCTTGAAGTAAGGGTCACCCATTTTAATGAAGGGCTTGGCTTCAGCACTGCGAGCTATCACGCAGCCGTCGTTGTTGCTCAGGACGACAATGGGGGTCTTTGCCAGGTCAGGACGAAATACCCGCTCGCAACTGGCGTAAAAGCTGTTGCAGTCGATCAAGGCAAAGCTTTTCGGCGCCATGCTCATTTCTCGCAGGTCAGGTGCCAGCGGATACTGTTGCGTACAACACCCCAGATCTGAAGCTCATCACCTTCCAGCACATGCAAGGACGCAAATTGCGGATTTTCAGGTTGCAGGATCAATTGCTGACCTCGCCGAATCAAGCGCTTGACGAAAACCTCGCCGTTGACAGCGGCCACGACAATATCACCATGCCCGGCTGTCAGAGCACGGCTGACGACCAAGATATCGCCATCGTGAATGCCAGCGCCGGTCATGCTGTCACCGCGAACGCGAACTAGGTAGGTATGGGGAGCGTGCACATCGAGCAGCTGATCCAGCGAGATCTTCTGCTCCATGTGATCCAGTGCTGGGCTGGGAAAGCCAGCTGAAACAAGGGCGTCGTAGCAACTGACGAGCTGACCGGAAGGCATCACCGTGCCGATAAAGACTGCGTTAGACATGGGAACCTCGGAAGCTGTGTATTTATACAGTAATTGGCTTGAGGCGATCACGCAATCGCTGAAATGTTTCTGGCGATGCAGGTTGTCTTATGAACTGGCAAGATCAAGGCAGGCAGGCCAAGATAATCAGGAAGGGCTGGGCTAGAGCGGGTTTCTTCAATCTCGGCAAAAAAGACCGCTACGGTAATCAAGCCCGCATCGTGCATCGGGGGCAAGCACTTACGTGTCAGTCGTACCGTCGGGGTGTCGTTGCCAGCGCAAGCCAAGGCTGCAGGCATGAATGTCACAGCCAATAGCCAGCATGCTGAATTACCAGGCGCTAACCGGGACAACGCTTTCAGGGAATATCACGTATGAGAAGCGAGCATGATAATGACTGTCTGGTGCTCACCTACAACCTTTCAATGGGCTTGGAAGGCAAGGATGAATCTCCTGATAATCCGCTCTCGAGAGCTACAAAGGGAGTGTTTCACTCCGGCAAACCAAGCCGGCGTATTTGCCAATGTTTTTTTCGCGGACCTGATGAGATGCTGCGATGGTTCGGCGTGTTTGTTCACTCAAGGGGTGAGCGAATACTATTTTTCCCGGGCTATAAAGCTATTGACGATAACGTGCACGTTTTTGGTAATAGCCACTCGAAAGAGTGGAATCAGCCATTCGTTATAGATCACTTGACCTTGGAGCCTGGCCGAAAAACATGGCATTTGACGTCTCCAGAATCTGGTCATATCGGTAAATTAAAAGCAAGGGCGCTGGAAGGATGTACGCACTGGTTTTCAGTGAGCATTGATTCGGCTGAGGTTTTGCGATTAGTTCGCAAAGAAACGCAGGTTTCTGCAGAAGTCTCCGGCTCAGATACTGATCGAAGAGCCAAGATTCTTGAGTCCATGACCAAGCAATCAGTTACTCAGATTTTGCAGCTGAACGGTGAGTATGAACTGATTGCCTCCTCAAGTTTCCTGCATTTCTCTGTACTGATCGGCCCGGCTGGTTTCACTTCGCCACAGAACCAAATTATGGGTTTGCCTTATGGCGGCAAGCTTGCCAGTCAAAGACCAAATAACTGGAATGGCAAAGCGCCAATCAGGATCCACCGGTTTCAGCTATCTAAGGGCATTGAAATTGAAATAGTTGCTAGCCATCATTCGGGCGACCTAAGCATGCCAGTAGTTTTTGGGTGCTGATGTTGGCTTTGAAGCTGCTTAGCGAACCGATCAACGAAGAGGTATCGGCTCATGGTAAAGTCACGCCGATACGCCCAATAGCCGATTAAGGCAGTAAAAAGGATTTCTGATGTCAGCCCTGTCGTCCCTGCTCGATACATACCGCTCCGCCTCAGTCACCGAACGCGAGAAAGGCACTTACTTCGAAGAGCTGATATGCGCCTACCTGCGTAATGAAGCTACCTACCGTGATCTGTACGACAAGGTGTGGATGTATGGCGACTGGGCCAAGGAGCAAGGCCTAGACGGGCGCGATACCGGTATCGATCTGGTGGCACGTACCCAGGGCACCGGCGAGTACCATGCTATTCAATGCAAGCTTTACGCTGAAGACTATCGCGTCCAGAAAAAAGACATCGACAGCTTCTTCACTGCATCAGGCAAGGCTCCGTTCTCACATCGGATCATCGTTACTACGACCAACAACTGGAGTGAGCACGCGGAGGACGCACTCCAGGGGCAGCAGCCACCGGTCAGCAAGATTGATCTGCAAGCTTTGGAAGATAGCCAGATCGATTGGGCAAAATACCAGTCCAATCAAACTGTGGCCCTCAAGGCCAAGAAACAACTGCGAGATCATCAACAAACAGCCTTGAATGCGGTGTCTGTTGGCCTGAAGACCGCAGAGCGCGGCAAGCTAATCATGGCCTGTGGAACAGGCAAAACCTTTACCAGTCTGAAAATTGCTGAACAACAAGCCGGTAAGGGTAAGCGGGTGCTGTTTCTTGTGCCCAGCCTGTCCCTGTTGTCGCAAACCCTGACTGAATGGACGCAGGAAAGTGAAATCCCGCTCCACAGTTTTGCTGTTTGCTCCGATAGCGACGTAGGCAAGAAGCGCAAAGCGGATGAGGACACCGTTCAGGTGTTTACCCATGAATTACGCTACCCAGCGACCACCAAGGCGGATCGGCTGGCTTCTGAAATGCTCAAACGCCACGATGATGAGCACATGAGCGTGGTGTTCTCCACCTACCACTCCATCGACGTGATCAGCCGTGCCCAGCACGAGCATGGTTTGGCAGCTTTTGATCTGGTGATTTGCGACGAAGCACACCGCACCACCGGCGCGACCTTCGGTGAAGATGATGAAAGCACCTTCGTGCGCATTCATGATGCTGATTACATACGCTCGGCCAAGCGGCTGTACATGACGGCTACCCCGCGCATTTATGGTGATGCGGCTAAGGTCAAAGCTGAGTCCGGCGAAGTCGCACTCTGCTCAATGGATGATGAGGCGTTGTACGGCAAAGAGCTGTATGTCATCAACTTCTCGGAGGCCGTTCAGCGCGGATTGCTCACCGACTATAAGGTGCTCGTTCTGACGGTTGAAGAGAGCGTCATCAGTCGTCGCCTTCAGGACTTGCTGAAAGACGAAGACAACCAACTCAAGGTAGACGATGCCGCCAAAATCGTTGGATGTTGGAAAGCATTGGCCAAGCAGGGGCTTCATGAACAGCTGATTGGTGACGCCGAGCCTATGAAGCGTGCCGTGGCCTTCTGCCAAGTCATTTCCCCCAACTACAAAGGCTCCAAGCACAAGGTCAGCTCCATCAACATCGCCAGTATGTTCCAGTCAGTGGTGGAGGCCTATCAGGAGGCCGAAGAGATCGAGGAAGCCTCTCGCTTGATCTGCGAAGCCGCGCACGTTGACGGTGGCATGAACGCCAGCCAGAAGGAAGCCAAGCTCAAATGGCTGAAAGAAGAGCCTCCGGCCAACACCTGCCGCATCCTCAGCAACGTGCGTTGCTTGTCAGAGGGTGTGGACGTGCCAGCGCTGGATGCAGTTTTGTTCCTGACCCCGCGTAACTCTCAGGTGGACGTGGTGCAATCCGTTGGGCGCGTGATGCGTAACGCACCGGGCAAGAAGCGTGGCTATGTGGTGCTGCCGGTTGTTATTCCGGCAGGTATGGAAGCGCATGAAGCGCTTAACGACAATCAGACATATAAAGTCGTCTGGCAGGTTTTGCAGGCGTTGCGCTCGCACGATGATAGCTTCGATGCCATGGTCAATAAGCTGGATCTGATCGGCTCCGACCCGCGCAAGATGGAAGTTATCGCCATCACGGACAAGGCTGATAAAAAGTCAAAGAGCAGCAGTAAGAAAGAGGCAGGTAAAGGCCAGTATGGCATCGGTGAAAAACGCAAAAAATACGATGCCGAGGGCCAGTTGAGCCAGCAGGCCGAGCTGACTTACGAAGTGGGTGAAATCGAAAAGGCGATCTACGCCAAGATCGTCGATAAGTGTGGCAACCGCCATCACTGGGAGGATTGGGCCAATGACATTGCCAAGATCGCCCGCACCCATATTGAATCACACCGGGTTTCGTGGAGGCCATTTCATTTAAGTCAGGCCGCCATAGCCTGACCGTTGTGTTGCTGGTAGAAGTTTGCCTCAGCTTCTGCCGGCGGTATATATCCGATCGAACCCAGTAGGCGCTGGTGGTTGAACCAGTGAACCCATCTCAAGGTGGCGATTTCCACTGCTTCTAGGCTTCGCCAGGATTGCCGGTAAATCAGCTCCGCCTTGTACAAACCGTTGATGGTTTCTGCCAAAGCGTTGTCGTAACTGTCTCCTTTGCTGCCAACAGAGGGCTCTATTCCAGCCTCAGCGAGACGTTCCGTATAACGGATAGAGACGTATTGGCTACCCCTATCGCTATGGTGAACCAGGCCGTCCATTTGGCCTGGCTGACGGGCGTAGAGGGCTTGCTCCAAGGCATCCAGAACGAAATCCGTTTTCATGCTGTTGCTCACACGCCAGCCAACAATTCGCCGAGCAAAGACATCAATAACGAACGCCACGTAGAGCCAGCCCTGCCACGTAGAAACGTAGGTAAAGTCTGAGACCCACAGTTGATTTGGTCGACCAGCATGGAAGTGACGCTGGACCTTGTCGAGCGGGCAAACCGCTTTCTCATCAGGCATCGTGGTACGGATCACATGACCGCGCCGAACGCCCTGTAGACCAAGCCGGCGCATCAACCGTTGCACAGTACATCGGGCGACGTGAATGCCTTCTCGCTTGAGTTGCTTCCACACCTTCACGACGCCGTAGCACTGCATGTTGTCATCCCAGACACGCTGGACTTCATCGCTCAACAGCTCGTCCTGCTTAGCACGTGCGCTTCGTAGCTCGGGTTGGCGCGCTCTGGCTGCATACTGGTAGTAACCAGACGGAGCGATCTGTATCACGCGACAGATCGACTCGACTCCATAACGGTCACGATGCTCATCCACAAAGGCGTTCAGGGTTTGTTGCGGCGGTCGAGCTCCGCCTGGGCAAAATAAGCGCTGGCCAGGCGCAGAATCTCGTTCGCCTTGCGCAACTCTCGATTCTCACGCTCCAGAGCCTTAAGGCGCTCTCGCTCGTCAGTTGTCTGACCGGGTCGTTGGCCGGTATTAGTCTGATGTTTGCGCACCCAGCCATGCAGCGTCTGCGGGACACAGCCAATCTTAGGCGCAATCGATTCGATGGCTGCCCATTCGGAGGGGTAGTCCTTCAGGTTCTCCAGAACCATGCGTACAGCACGTTCACGGACTTCAGGGGAGTAACTATTGGATTTTGTCATGCCTCATTCTCTCAAGAGTTGAGGCCTCCACGAAACCCGGTGTGATTCATATCGACCGCATCCAGGGTATTCTGGAGAACCCGGCCAATGCCCGCGAGAAGGCCGCCTTCAACGCCTTCTCTGCCGAGCTACGCGACGACCTCAACGACAGTATCAGCGACGGCGAGATTGTCGAAATGCTCGCCCAGCATCTGGTAACCAAGCCGGTGTTCGATGCGCTGTTTGAGGAATACAGTTTCGCCAGCCACAACCCAATGTCTAAGGCCATGCAAGGCGTGTTGGATGCGCTCCATGAGCACAGCCTGGGCAAAGAAGCGGATACCCTGGACAAGTTCTACGCCAGCGTGCGTCAACGTGCTGCCGGTATAGACAATGCTCAGGGCAAGCAGAAGATCATCGTCGAGCTGTACGACAAGTTCTTCCGCAATGCCTTCCCCAAGATGACCGAGCGCCTGGGTATCGTTTACACCCCGGTCGAGGTGGTGGATTTCATCCTGCACAGCGTCAACCACCTGCTACAAAAGGAGTTCGGCCAAACCCTGGGCAGCAAGGGCGTTCATATCATCGACCCGTTCACCGGGACCGGCACTTTTATCACCCGCCTGATCCAGTCGGGCCTGATCAAGCCGGAAGAGCTACCGCACAAGTACCAGCACGAGATTCACGCCAACGAGCTAGTGTTGCTGGCCTATTACATTGCAGCCATCAATATCGAAGCGGCTTACCACGGTGAAGTGATCGACGAGTACACGCCGTTTGAAGGCATCTGCCTGACCGACACCTTCCAGATGTATGAAAAGGACGATCTGGTGGATGTGCTGCTGGAGGACAACAGCGCTCGGCGTAAACGGCAGAAGGAGCTTGATATTCGGGTGATTGTAGGTAATCCGCCATATTCAGTGGGCCAGGGGGATGCTAATGCCAACAACGCAAACGTGGCATACCCGAGCCTGGATGAACGCATCCGAACAACCTATGCCGCGCGCTCAGGTGCAAATAACAAGAACGCCCTCTATGACAGCTATATCCGTTCCATTCGCTGGGCCAGTGACCGCATTGGCGATGCTGGCATCATTGGTTTTGTAACCAATGCTGGCTTTGTTGAGGCCAACACCGCAGATGGTTTGCGCAAGTGCCTGGCTGATGAGTTCTCCAGCCTCTATGTGTTCCATCTGCGTGGCAACCAGCGTACCAGTGGCGAAACCTCACGCAAGGAAGGAGGCAAGATTTTCGGTAGCGGCAGTCGTGCTCCGATTGCCATCTCGCTGCTGGTTAAAAATCCTGATGCCCAGGCTCAGGGTCAGATCTATTTCCACGATATTGGCGACTACCTCAGCCGCGAAGATAAGCTGGAGAAGATCGTCAGTTATGCCAGCGTGGCCGGTATTCCAAGCTGGCAACATGTAGTCCCAGACGCGCATGGTGATTGGTTGAAGCAGCGTGATAGCAGCTTTGATCAGTTCATTGTCCTCGGTGACAAGAAAAGCAATGCCCCCAAGATTTTTGACAACTATTCTGGTGGGGTTCAAACCAACAGGGATGCTTGGGTGTTTAACTACTCAAAAGCATCACTTATTCAAAATGTAAGTCGTTTGATCGAAAAATACAGCTCAGAACTGAGACGATTTAATGCTGCTCATTCAGTCTCTGAGCGGCTTACAAGAGAGACTGCGGCTGCAGGCTTTCTGGACAAGGATGCCACCCTGATAAGTTGGTCTCGATCACTTCGAAATGATGCGATCAAGAACAAGCTGCTCAGCTTTAATGCTGCGCCGATCACGGTTTCGACGTATAGACCATTTACGAAGCAATGGATGTATTTCGACAGGCGCTTGAATGAAATGGTCTTGCAAATGCCGAGACTATTCCCAGTTCCATCTGCCCCTAATTTGATAATCACGTTTAAAGAGCGCTGGAATGGTGTTGGCCAGTTTGCGCTGATCACCAACTCTATTTTGGAACAGCAAACAGATGGCGGTGCGCAGTGCTTCCCTCTTTACCTGTACGACGAAACCGCTCAAGCCTCAAAAGACGACCTGTTTGCAGAGAATGCTGAAGAAGGATTGCGCCGCCGCGATGCCATTACAGACGATGGCCTTGCGCATTTTCAAGCGGCTTACCCAGGTGAGCAAATCAGCAAGGAAGACTTGTTCTACTTCATCTACGGCATCCTCCATTCGCCTGACTACCGCGAACGCTTTGCCGATAATCTGAGCAAGGAGCTGCCGCGTATACCAGCGGTAAAGAAAGCCGCCGACTTTTGGGCCTTCAGCAAAGCCGGTCGCGCCCTTGCGGAACTTCACCTAAACTACGAAACCGTCGAGCCGTTCCCACTGACCATCGAGGCCAAGGGCACCCTCACCGATGCCGACTACCGCGTAGAGAAGATGAAGTTCGCCAAGAAAGGCGACAAGAGCACCGTCATCTACAACCCCCGCATTACCCTCAAAGGCATCCCCGAGGCGGCCTGGGGGTATGTGGTCAACGGCAAGGCCGCACTCGACTGGGTCATGGAGCGCCAGTCCGTTCGCACCGACAAAGCCAGCGGCATCGTCAACGACGCCAACGACTGGGCCATCGAAACCATGGGCAACCCCAAGTACCCGCTGGAGCTGTTCCAGCGCGTGGTCACCGTCAGCTTGGAAACCCAGAAGATCGTCAACAGCCTGCCGGCTCTCGATATCTGATACCCAGGAGGCCATGGATAGCGCTATGACAGGTTCGGCTATTCCTCTGGGTGAACGTGACGGCCTCATGCTGCGCGCCTATGAGGTCGAAAACGGCCTGCGTTGTGGCTGTGTGTGCCCTGGTTGCCGTCGTCCTTTGGTGGCAGCCAATCAGGGTGAGAAGCGCCTTCCATATTTCAGGCATGCCGAATTGGAGGGATGTAGCAATGGTCGATCAGAGGGTATTAGACGCGCTGCTGTGCAAGTGATCGCACAGCACCAGCGACTGCTATTGCCATCCTTCACTGAGAGCGTGAGTCAATTTCTAAAGAGCGGCAGAAGTATCGTCAGGGAAGTAGGGTTCGATACTGCATCCATTATCCCTGAAAAGGTAGAAAAGTTCGTCGATATTGATGGTCTTAGAGCCCACGTAAGGTTGACATTGCAAGGCCATAGCCTGATTGTCCGCATCAAATGCTCGGCTCGCCAGGAGCACGAACGAAAACGCCGGCTGCAGGGTATGGAGGTCTCCAGTATTGAGATCGACTTGAACTTGCTCACGGATGCACAGATCAACGATCAGGCGGTATTCACGCATGCCGTTTTGGATGATCCGCATAACCGCGCCTGGATTCGTTCGATGAAGGGTGAGGCTTTGATTAGCCGGGCCCGTGCCGAGCTGAAAACTGAGGCGGCACGCCTGAATACAGAGTGGCAGCAGGCCGAGGATGAACGTATTGCGGCGGCACCCACGGTTGAAGCCCAGCCAGATGTGCAGCAACAGGAGTATTTGGACGCTCTTGTCTTGCACCGTAACGCTCAAGTTGAGTTGGCGCGTTCAACAACGCGCGGCTGCGCGGGTGTCGAGCACACCTGGAAAGAGCGGGAAGCACTGATTGTAGCGACAATGTTTCAAGCCGTGCGAGAGTGGGGCTGTGTAGGTGCTGAGTGTTCAAGCTGCAGGCTAGTGAGCTCTCCTGGTTCGCGCTTCTGTCAGTACTGCGCGTCTGATTCCCAACGTCTGCGGGAGCTTCGGTTTTCTCCTGACCTGGAGCTGACAATCGAGCAGATTAAGCGTTGCTGGGTTACACCGCATGAGTCTTTGCGAGGGGCGCGGTATTTGATTTTCTTGCCAGATGTGAGCTGAAATCACGAAAAATAAAAGCACCCCAACTAACTCAGTAGGCAGTTTTGCCTGTGATGCACACGGCTGGGAGTTAGGGCGTATTTTGGTCTAGGACATGGAGGACTCGTCATGCAAAGAGACATGGACTTGCTGAGGGAAATACTGCTGAAGCTTGAGGGCATGAATCAGCAGGCGAATGCAATTCTGACCTTCAAGGCTGGGGATCTTGGTATTGAGGGTTTCACTGATGATCAGGTGATTTATCACTTTAGGCTATTGGCTGATGAGGGGTATATCGATCAGGGCGGACGTCCGCCATTGAGCGGTCTGATGTTCCGTCAGCTGACATGGAAAGGGCACGACTTTGCTGACTCGGTGAGGGACTCGGAGATCTGGAGGAAAACGCGGGGTGGTGCGCTGGCAGCAGGTGGCTGGACCCTGGATTTGATAAAGGATCTTGCAAAGGGGTATGTACGAAAGAAGCTCAGTGATACCACTGGTATTGAGCTTTAAGAGCCGTGTGGCTTTTATCAGTCCTGAAAATTTACTGGAAAAGCAGCTGGTTAGTTTTCTATTCCGGATGCCAAAAATTGGAGCTGTGTTATATCCGAGGCCAAGAGGCCCCGGATTCACTTGTTACATCTCACTGCATTGCAATCCAGCCATCATGGCCGCTTCCATGAACTCCTGGGTAGGCATACTGCGCCGGCTCATACGCTCTAGAGCTTCTGTTCCATATCGTTCGTTTAGCCTCTCGAACGCACAGCTACAGATCCTCCTGTCCGCGCCCCCTTGCATACATCCAGACACGAACTCGCCCCTGAGCTTGTCCTCAGGGCTTGAGCAGCCAGCCATGAGCAGGCTGATCGCTATTCCTACTGATGCGATTGTAGATTTCATTGTCTGGTCTCCTACATTCTGGAAAGTACTTGGGATACACCGAGTGCAACGCCAATACCGAGACCAATCAACTGAGGTCTGGCAATCCAGAACAGCTTGTTGAATACCAAGCTGAAAAAGCCGCCTGTGGTGAAAAACATCGTTGGCCGTGCGAAGCGACAAATGGCATCGCCAATCATGGCGCCACCCCAACCGACCAAGCTTCCGACTATTACCGCCAGCAGCTTGGCGAAGAAGCCAGCACGAATAACCATGCCAGAGTTGTTAAAGGTGACCATGACGATGGCAAAGACGAATGCTGCAAGGCCCCATCCGATGGCCCTGCCTGAGAGGGAAAAGCCTTCGTCGTTATAATCTTCGTCTTCACTGTGCTGATTGTTGTTGTCGAGATTTTGTTGGTCCATACAGCATGCTCCTGGTTTCTTATTGAGCTTTTTTGGAAGAGATCAGTTGTTCGCTACCAGGCTGACTGGCAGGTATTTGCGGGGTCGCCAAGGGCCGGAAGAACGCCAATGTTGGTGGTTGGCAGTTTGACGGTTTGACCGCCTGCACTGACTTGCAGAGTGCTGGCGTTACGCAGGCTGTCCCAGAAGTTGGGGAAGTCCTCGCCACACAAACGGCAGTAGGTATCGAAGGGGTTGGTGTTGGTATACCCATCGACGATGACATTGAATCCGTCACCTTGTTGTGAGCTATATCGGTTACCTGCGATGGTGGCTGTGGCCCTGACGTATTCACCGTCTTCACTAGGGCAGGCGATGTAGAGTTCGTTTCCTTTGTCATCAGTAACGGTGTACTCCGATGTGCCCATAGCGAAACCGGACCACCACTCGGTGGCAAAAGCGTGATTGTTGGTAATGACAAGCAGAAAGCTAACGATCAGGGCAGTGCGTAATGTGTTCATGGGTTGATCCTTGGTTATTAAAAACATATCCGCTACCAGCTATGAGGCATGCAGCCAGTAGGAATGATCTGTCTAGCGGGTTGTCAGATTTGCAATTGAGATCAAGACAAGGGCAGAGGGTTTCTTACCGGGAGGGTATGAGCTTTGAAGTGTCAATCTGAGTCCCTTCATGTGGTGTCCTTGGATGATGCAGAATTATTTGATATCAAAACGACTTTATAGGTTGATTCTCATCTCGTTAAGTCCTTCATGTCAATCAGTTGATGCCCAACCATTCGAGTTGAATCGGAGGGCGCATGACGAAAAACGTAGAAAACAAGCGAGCGCAAAGTATCGGACGGGCCATTGCCAAGTATCGGGCTGACGCGGGTATGACACAGGAAAGCGTTGCAGCAAGCCTGGGCATTGGCAATGAGGCGGTGTCACGGATGGAGCGTGGCATTGCCACACCCTCAATCCAGCGACTGTATGAGTTGGCAGAATTGTTTGGATGTGAGGCGGTGGATCTGTTGACTACAGGCAGCCATCATGTGGATGACCAGTACCGCCATCTCAAGCAGATGTTGGCGAAGCTGGACGCTAAAGATCGGGAACTGGTGGTGTCACTTTTAGAGCAATTGAGCGCCCGGCTGGCGCGGTAAGCCTGTAACAGGCCCGCGCCTTTTAATCCTCTGAAGCGCCGGTTAGCAAAAAACCGCAGTTCAGGCACAGACTGTCATAGTCACCCAGCCAATGTTTCTCCACGTTGTTTGCAAGCTCGATGCCCTGAGCGACGCCCTCTGCCAGCACTGAATTGGATTGACTCGCTAGCGCAATCAGCTCACCCAGCTGCGCCCAAGGCTCGTGAGCTCCAGGTTTTGAACTCTGCTGCTTAGCAGCAAACTGCCTGAGCAGAGCATCACAGACGCCTGCCATTACAGCCAAGGTGCGAAGGTTCTGCCTGTGCAGAAGGGTTGCAGCGTCACAGATGCAGCATGTGTTGGTTTGCATGATGTCGTTTCTCCTGTGCTGGTGGGGGTTAAATCAGGCCGCGCTCTGCAAAGCTCACTGAGTCCGCGCCGCCAATCACCAGGTGATCGAGTAAACGTACTTCTACTGTGTCCAGGGCTGTTTGCAGACGCTTGGTCAGGGCGACATCCGCCGTGCTGGGCTCGGGTCTGCCACTGGGGTGGTTGTGGGTGAGGATTACCGCAGCAGCATTGGCATTGAGCACGCATTTGATGATTTCCCGTGGGTAGACGCTGGCGCTGTCGATGGTGCCGTAGAACAGGGTTTCAAAGCCCAGCACACCGTGTTGGCTATCCAGCAGGATCAGACCAAAGACTTCTCGTTCCTCATGGGCCAGTGTTGCCATCAGGTAGTTCTTCACGTGTTCCGGGCTGGTCAGGTAGTTGCTGCGTTTGAAGCGGGCTTCAAGAATGCTTTGCGCCCAACTCAGGACATCTTTTTCCGACAAAGGGATGCCGGCAGGCGGCGCAATGGCCGCCTGTTTGGCTGATTTCTGCATGTTTAACTCCAGAGTGTTTAAGGTTGGTTGCTAGGTGCCACTGGTTGATCCTGCAGGCTGTGGGTGCGCTGCAGGATCAGGTCGTGCAAAGTGGGTTTGTCACGTTTTGGTTTGCGGCTGCTGTAACTCGAAATAGCCGTTGTCTGTGGCGTAGAGGTGACTGTGGCTTCAGGGTAGAACTCCTCCAGGACCTGCTCGGCTTCCTCATCACTGTCCTCAAAGGCGCCATTGAGCAGGCCATCTCGCGCTGCAGCATCCAGCGCAGCCTGGTCAAAGCCTGCATCACGTCGGGCACGCTCCAGGATGTTGGCTTGGGCAAGGGCTTCCTCCATGGACAGACCCGTTCGCACAATCAGATCCACGTAGTAGATCGGTGTGCCATGGCTCTGCCGGGTGGATTTACCGCGCAGTCGGATCTCCAATGGCAAACACGCCAGGCGATCACCCGAGAGCGCCTGCAGGTAACTGAGCCTGGCCGACAGCGTTCGAATGCTGTTGAAGCCCGTAGTCCTGAATACAAAGCTCCCCAGCAGATCATCATCACCAATGGCCACGTTAAGCCGGCCATAGGGTTTGCAGTTGCCACCCTTGGCTAAAGGACAGCCATCCGGGCTGGGGCAGGGCAGTGATTGCAGCCCTTCACTGGTAGAGCGTTTACAGGTCTCTCCATTGCCCACACACAGCGGTCGGCCACTGGTACGGTCAAAGAGGCAGTATTCAGCTCTGAAATTTAGATCAGGATCGTTGAACAGTAACCGCACCGGAATACTGCGGATCTTGCCGCCTTGATCCTTGCGCAGATGCTCATCCAGTGGGTGCAGAACCCAGCCATCTCGAGTCTGTACCTGGGAGGTGATGGTGAATTGATCGTCTTTTTCCGGCAGACGCATGCCGTTCTTCTCGACAACCTTGCCGATTGAGATGCGCCCGAGCACGGGCGGCGTAATAGCCAGACCTTTGATCATGGGAATGCTCCTAGGGAATAACGAAAAAGGGCAGGTCGCTGAGTGAGCGGACTGCCCTGGTTGGGGTGGATCAATTGACCAGAAATCGCCTGCTGCCAGGCTTGCTGATCTGGTATTGGGTTTTCAGGTCAGGGTGCGCCTTGAACAGGGCCTCCATATCCACGGCGGTGCCATCCTTGGCTTTCTTCCAGGTGATCGAACCATCGGCAAACACGGCTTTACTGGCTGCCCCCATGGATTCTTGCAGGCGCTGCTTGAGAACAGATTCTCGAGTGTTCAGGTCAGAGAGTGACTGACGTACCTGCTTGAGCTCGGTATAAGTCTCGTTCAGGGACTGATCCTGAGAGAGGTCAATAACCACACCGGTGTCTTCCGGGTAGAGCAGACGCAGTGCCATGTCAGCGGACTCAGAGCCATCGGCTGGTGGCGGTGTGTCGGTTTCAACGTAATGCCAGAACTGACGTTCAAGCTCGATCAGGTGCTGGATCAAGACCTCATCCCGCTCTATCCGGTACACCTCAAGCTGTTGACCGCCGAGCAGCACAGCTACATCAGCCGCCTGCTTGCCGGTGACAGCCAGTTGGTGCATGACCTGCACCTCAACATACTTGGGCACACCGTCACGCCATAGCCTGGCGCCATTTATACCGGCAGTCTTACATTCCAGGATTTGCACTTCAGCACTGCCAACCACCTCACGGTCTATATTGGCGAGCATCCAGGGGATCTCGGGGTGTTGCAGCACCGCATTAACCTTGCGGACCTTGTTCCCTGTGCGTCGGTGGTACTGGGAAGCGACCACAGGTTCCAGCACCACACCCCAAAATACTGGAGTGCTGTCATCGTCCTGGTTGGGTTTGGCCAGGCCCTGGTCGCGGTTGGTTTTCTCCAGCCACAGCTCAAGTTGTGACTTGTAGGGGTTCAGGCCAATGGCTGCCGAGGAGTCAGAGCTGCCGATACCGCGTTTGCGTACATCGAGCCAATCTTCACGGTTCAGATCCTTGGTGCTGACCAGGCGCAGGACGCCACGCCCAGGCTTATTCGCCAGAGGGGAAGGGGTAGAGTGGGTTGTGTTCATGATGTCTCCAGACGCAAAAAAGCCCGGTCAGCGGTGGCTGCCGGGCTTATGTCGTTAAGGGTGATTTAGGTGGTGTTTGGTGAGATAGTCCAGAGCCGTGAATCAAGCGACCAGGGCCATGGCTTGATCCAGGGCTTTTTGCTTCAAGCTGGCGCCTTGGCCGAACCAGGCTGAGTCCAGACGGTGATCAACGCTGCGGGCACGTTTGTCGTGGTCTACGTATTCGGTTACGGCATTCAGCAAGCCCCAGGCGGTGTTATGCGCCGACTCCAGCTGAGAGCCACGCCCTTTGCCAGCAAACAGATCCTGTACCTTCTGCAGAGCTCTATGCTGGTTAAGTTCACGGCGATCATCGACATCCTGATCGGCATCGCAGATGACTTGCAGGAAATAGCCAAGCGCCTCACCTGAGTTGACCTTGCGTTGGCTGAGGGTTTTCATGCGATACATAAAGTCATCCCACTGCGCTACCGAAACACCCAGCTGCCGCTTGACGGCCTGAGCATCAAACTCAGTGCTATGGGGCACACGGATCGACTGCGCTGAACCATCCAGTGCGATGGCCAGGGTGTTGTTGCAAACCACCCGTACTGTCGTCGGCGTGGCCACGGTCGCCAGGCTTCCATCACAGGAGGTAGCCAGCAGCAGGTAGCCATTGACCAAGTCGTTGCCCTTTAGCACCGAGGCTTGCCCCGTCCGTGCCAAGGCCCAGAACTTGCGACCGCCTTTTAGCACGCCTGCAGTTTCCAGCTCGAAGCCTGCGTATTCGGTCAGATCGCGATAGAACTCAATCACATCGAACGGCTGGACTACTTTGTAGCGCTGCGAGACCACTGACAGAGGAGCCTTTGTGTCTGACCGGTAGAGCACCTTCTGATCTGGAAAGGTGTGAATGCTGCCAAGGTGCGCTGCTGAATCCGACAGAAAGCGCACCGGGGACTCCTCGATGTGCCAGTTCATCCCGGCCTCATGCTGCCATACCTCCAGCGGCTGATGACGGGAGAGCTTGTTACCCAGGCCATGCCAGGGTGTTGAACCAACGAAAGCCATATTTTCAATTTGATGTGCCATGGTGAAATCTCCATAACGGCATAAACCGCCTGTGCCAATTAGCCCAGGCGGCAAAATGAGATAAGAAAGGGAGGGGTGAGCGGACGCTCAGAAATGCGCGTGACAGTCTTGGCAGCGGTGTTGATACAGCAGCTGGTCATCTACCAGCTTGCCCAGGCGCAGGCCAGCAATGCAGCCAGCAAAGGCACCGGTAATGGCGCCAAGTACGGCACCAGCACCTACACCGCCAGGGCCAGCAATGACGCCAACCTGCATGCCGATACGGGTACCGGCCAAGGCACCAGTTGCCGTAGACGTTGCAGCACCGGTCATGCCACCAGCAACAGTGCCAACATAACCGCCAATGCGTTTACCGTAATTACAGAAAACCACCCGCTGCGAACCGCAGCGTGGACAGGATCGAGACATAGTAAAAACCTCATGAGACAGGCCAGTTGAGCGGACTGGCTGTGGTAGGCTCATGGGGGTTATGTAGGATTGAAAAAAGTTTGAATGGAAAATGCTAAGGCAGTGTTTATGTCGTGGGCTTGGAGGGTGGCTTTCGGCCAAGAGCGCTCATCAAGTGTCTTTCAAGACAGGGTCGACTCAAGTAGAGCGCAGGAGTCCGACCAGCAAAACACGCAATAGATTACAACGAAGGGAATCAGACATGAAAACATTAAATATTGACCTGGAAAACTGCTACGGCATCAAGAGCCTGCAAACCAAATTCGACTTTTCCAAAGCTAAGGCGTGCGCCGTCTATGCGCCGAACGGTTCTATGAAGTCTTCACTCGCACAAACTTTCCAGGATGTTGCAGACGGTACTGCCTCCAAGGACCGGATCTTCACGACGCGCGTTTGTAGACGCGAAATCACGGATGAGGCCGGCGCGGACCTGCCCAAGGAGAGCGTGCTCGTCGTTCGTCCGTATGACGAGGTTCTTGGGCATTCCGCGAAGACATCAACGCTGCTGGTCAATCCTCTTCTACGCAAAGAATACGAAGCGCTATATGCCGATATCGAGGCGGCAAAGGAGGCCTTGCTGAAAGCTCTGAAGGTTCAATCGGGCTCCAAGAAGGACATTGAAAAGGAGCTGTCGATTACCTTCACAGCACGCGCCGATCAGTTCTATGTTGCGCTGAACCGCATTAGGGACGAAGTTTCCGAGATGCCAGACTCCCCACTCGCAACAGTTTCGTACGACGTGATCTTCGACGACAAGGTGCTTGCCCTTCTCGGTACCGATGAAGCGAATACTGCCATTCAGGACTACATCCAAAAGTACAACGAGCTGTTGGCCGCATCGACTTACTTCAGGAAGGGAACATTTAACTACTACAACGCAGAAACAGTCGCAAAGCAGCTAGCGGACAACGGATTCTTTGATGCGAAGCATTCCGTTACCTTGAACGCTGACACCAAGTTGGAAATAACCAGCCAGAAGGAACTAGAAGAGCTGGTCGCCAAAGAGAAGGACGCTATCTCCAATGACAAGGACCTGAAGAATAAGTTTGCGAAGCTCGACAAGCTCCTCCAGAAGAACGTCACGGTAAGAGACTTTGAAGCATACCTGCTGAATCATGAGGAGTTGCTGGTCCGACTTGGGAACATACCAGCCTTCAAAGAAGATGTCTGGAAGTCTTACCTGAAGGAGCACTTCGAGCTATTTCAGGATTTGCTGAACAAGTACCACGCAGCGCAGGCCAGACGCAAAGAGATCGAAGGGCAGGCTGAGAAGGAGCGCACCCAATGGGAAGAGGTCATTGATATCTTCAACGATCGATTTTTCGTACCGTTCAAGCTGGATGCAACTAACCGACTGGCTGTCATCCTCGGTCAGGAACCGATGCTAAGCCTCGACTTCACATTTGAGGATGCCGACGATATGGCCGTCGTTGACCGCAATGCACTTATGCAAGCGCTTAGCACGGGGGAAAAGAAGGCTTTCTACGTGCTGAACATACTTTTCGAAATCGAAGTCCGAAAGAAGGCAAAACAGGAAACGCTCATTATCGTCGATGATATTGCGGATTCGTTCGACTATAAGAACAAGTACGCAATCATTCAGTATTTGATGGACATTGCCGAAGATTCCCACTTCAAGCAGATAATCCTCACCCACAACTTCGACTTTTACCGGACTGTTCAGAGCCGGTTTGTCCGGTACCCGGACTGTTTCATGGCGTCGAAGACCGCAACGGGATTAGTGCTTGAGCAGGCTGCGGGCATTCAGAATGTCTTTATTAAAGACTGGAAACCAAAATTCGCTACCGAGCCGAAGAAAAAGATTGCCTGCATCCCCTTCATGCGCAATCTCATTGAGTACACAAAGGATGCTGCCGACCCTGATTTTGTCACGCTAACGTCGCTGCTGCACTGGAAGCCTGACTCCAGTCAAATTACCATTTCAGACCTGGATGTGATCTTCAACAGGCTGTTCGGCAAAAACGTTGCTTCGGCAGAAGGCGCAAAACCTGTTATGGACCTCATCATGCACGAAGCCGGCGAATGCCTGAACGCTGCAGAGGGGATTAACTTCGAGAACAAGATCGTGCTAGCCGTGTCGATCCGACTCACCGCCGAACGCTTCATGGTGAAACGTATTAACAATGCGGCCTTTGTCGCAGGTATCGACGCAAACCAAACGCCTAAACTGTTAAAGAAGTTCCGGGAGCTGTTCGGCACAGAGCTGAAGGCGATCAAAGTCCTACAGCGCGTAACTTTGATGACTCCGGAGAACATTCATCTAAACTCTTTCATGTACGAGCCAATCTTGGACATGTCTGATGAACATCTGCGGAGGCTGTATGGCGATGTTATCGCACTGGGCTAAAACTGAACCACCTCAAGCTTGATGTGCAGTTCGTCTTGCTGTTTTTGTAGGGAGCGGCCGCAAAATTCATTGATGAAGGAGGCGCAATGCCCAACCCACTAAAAGTTCTCGACCACAGCTTTAAATCACAAATGGAAGCAGAACAATTTTTCTACGGCATTCGGGATAAGTATTTGGCCATTGGGGGTGATATAAAAGACTCTGCGGATTTCGACCTGCTATGCGAACTTTACGTCAAATACTGCGAGTACACCGATTGGCCCCTACCAGCGTCGCCAATTGCATTTTATACGCGAAACATCTCGCGTGGAGTTGGACCCAAGGGCGGGACGACGCAGGGCTTCGTCGTCAAATTTAACAACGGGAGCGAGCAGGAGTTTTCCGCAAAGAGAGCCATCAGAGCGTTAGCAAGCCGGTAAAGCTTTGATCCTGAGGTCGGTGGGGGCGCGCGACACATTGAGGGTACTTTATTGGCCGATTCAAGCCTGTTGCGACAGACGACTTTCGGCCAAGAGCAGCCCTCCGAGTATCAATACGGTGGTCTGCCCCGATTATCTCTGTCTTTATATCTGCTCGGAAACTCTTGAAGGAAGCAAGAAAGGTATGCGACTACACAAATGGCTGCAAAACAACAGACTCACGGGGCTGGAGTTATTTTTGCTAGGGGGCTGCCATGGAAAGTAGAGAGCAGCTGTGTGAGCAAGCCCTCATTCGCATTCTCGATAGTCTCTATTCCGATGGGGATCAACAGCTAAGTTCATTTATAGTTACTATGCCAGGGAGGCCGGTAACGCATTTTGTCTGCGCGACGCTCATTCCCGGTACGGGTCTCCTGTCAAATACGCCTGATAAAGGTCGTCAAACAGCATGTTGGTATGTTGCAGGAGCGCATCATCATCATCATCACAACGTTCCTTGGCCCCGAGCAGCATGAGTTTTAACCCTACTGCCTCTGGAACGGGGGGGCCTCCCACATCCAGGTAGTGAACTAGCTCCCCAATCTTGCTTAAACCCAGTTGAGTCTCAAGACTGAAACTCCTCAGCAGCACTTCAAAGGTGACCTTGTCATCAACATGGGTGAAGTTGGCTCCATCAAAATCATACCCTAGCGCATCTGGCGGGCACTGGTTTGGGTGTTCCAGCCACACGAAGCGAGCCTCGGGATCAATAAAGCGCTGGATCAACCAAGCCGATGCTAGCCGATCCACCCAGGGGCGGCGCCGCGTGGCCCAGCATCTTCCGATAAATGCAGAGCGATCAAGCAGTGGGATCTCGGCCTGGTTCGGCTGCGGCTCGTCAGGCACAAAGCAACGATTAAAGACGTTCTCCGCATCTGCCATGGCTGTGACGGCGTGCTCACTTTCTGCGCGTGGAAAGAAATCGATCTCCATAATGCTTTGCAAACGTCTCTGTAGCTGGGTCAATTGACGCTGTGCTTCTCGCTCCTCCAACTGAGGGCATGCCTGCTGCCAGTCAACCACCGCTGTTCTTAAGGCTTGAAAATCTGCCGCTCGATCAAAGAGCGAAGGCAAATCATCAATGCCATCTATGGCTGACTCCTCTAACTCAATCAGCAGCGCGTCACCTCCCAGCATCTTGATTTCGCTGGCCTGCTGCTCCAGGGCCTCTCTGCGGGAGGAGCTGGCAGGCAGCAAGTAAACGCCATCTCTGAGTACCGCCACACCTAAGCTACGAAGAGCGCGCCAAATCCTCATGCGAGGCGTTCCCGCCCGCCCGCTGAGGCGCATGATCAATATTAACCAGTGTTGCATGTGATCAGCCATAACGCCCTCTCGTTGTATTCATTACAATAACGTTATACATTCTACAAAAATCCCGCCATTATTAAAGAGTGCGCCATGCCCCCAAACATTGAATCGTCCCATCAGGTACCGTTTCGTGAGGCCGTCAGGGTCTGGTTACGAATTGCATTATTGAGCTTCGGCGGCCCAGCCGGTCAAATAGCAGTGATGCACCGCATCCTTGTCGAAGAAAAAAAATGGATTGGCGAGCGCCGTTTTCTCCACGCGCTCAACTACTGCATGATGCTACCGGGGCCAGAAGCGCAGCAGTTGGCTATTTATATCGGCTGGCTAATGCATCGCACCAAAGGTGGCTTGGTCGCGGGCAGTCTCTTCGTGCTACCGGGTTTTATCGCCATTCTAGCACTGAGCTATCTGTATGCAGTCCTGGGCAATGTTGGAGCTGTTGAAGGGCTCTTCTTTGGCTTGAAAGCGGCGGTACTGGCAGTGGTGCTTAACGCAGTTGTACGTATAGGCAAGCGAGCTCTGAAGAATTGGATAATGCTTGGCATCGCCTCTGCGGCTTTTGTCGCCATCTTCCTTTTTAAGGTGGGGTTTCCACTCATTATTTTAACCGCAGCTCTTCTAGGTTATTGGGGCGGGAAGCGCGGCATGACTGCCTTTGAAGTGAGCGGTGGCCATGGAAGTGCTGACGAGTCAGTTCTTAGCGACCGAGACTCCATACTCGGGGAAGGACTCCCTGCACATGCAAACCCCAATCGCCAGTGGTCGCTACGCATGTCAGCCACCCTACTGCTGTTGTGGTTAACGCCGGTCGTGCTCCTGTTGGCAATGTTTGGTAGCGAGAATGTATTCAGCCAGATTGCTCTCTTTTTCAGCAAGATGGCGGTGGTGACCTTTGGGGGTGCATACGCGGTGTTGGGATACATAACCCAAGAGGCGGTGCAAAATTATGGATGGTTGGCACCGGGCGAAATGCTCGATGGCCTCGGCATGGCGGAGACGACCCCGGGCCCGTTAATTCAAGTGGTGCAGTTTGTCGGGTTCATGGGTGCTTATCGCGAGGCCACAGGCCTTGATCCCTTGGTAGCAGCGACGCTGGCTGCGCTGCTGACGACCTGGGTTACTTTCGTTCCTTGTTTCCTTTGGATATTTTTAGGGGCTCCGTATGTGGAGCGTCTACGCGATAATCGCGCACTGAGCTCCGCGCTGTCAGCCATTACCGCTGCGGTAGTCGGGGTTATCCTGAACTTAGCAATCTGGTTTGGGTTTCACGTTATTTTCGCTGAAGTAGGCGAATGGCGCTTTATGGGAGCGCGTGTGTTAACGCCAAACCTAGAATCCCTGGATGTACTGTCGTTGCTACTGGCTGTAGGCGCCATGGTCGCGATTTTTCATTTCAAAGTCGGCATGATCAAAGTGCTGGCAGGGTGTGCGATTCTTGGTGTTTTAGCTTCTCTTGTGGTTTTTTAGCCAGCGGTCGCGCTATTGACGTCAGATGCAGATGAACATTAACTCCAGGTCAGATTCCATGCAGAAGAAAACTAAGACCGCCAAGTCATTACGCAGTTTGAGAACGACGACTGAATATGGCCGCGCCTTTAGTTCGTCGACGTTCAAGGCTTAAGCTCGGCTGTCAAAAGCCCCCTTGAGCTCAAATAAACCATCCTAGCGTGACGGCTGCCAGCAGCAGGTAGCGGGCAGTCTTGGCCAGTGTGACGATCAACAGAAAGCTCCAGAAAGGTTCGCGCATAACGCCGGCGACCACGGTCAGTGGGTCGCCAATAATTGGCACCCAACTGAGCAGTAACGACCAGCGGCCAAAACGATGGTAAGCCTGCTGGGCTTTTTCCAGTTTGCGCTCGCTGACTGGAAACCAGCGTTTTTGTCGATAGCGCTCTATAGAGCGGCCCAGCAACCAGTTGACGGCGGAGCCAAGCACATTGCCAGTGGTTGCGACCGTCAATAATGCCCAGGCAGCGTAACGGTCTGTCAGCAACAGCCCGACCAGCACCGCTTCTGACTGCATCGGCAGTAGCGTGGCGGCACCGAATGCCGCAAGGAAAAGTCCAAGATAGCCGGAAAGCTCCAGCCACGCGTCAGGCATTGAGCCCGGTCCAGCCGTGAATGCCGATATATATACCCACCCCGATAATCAGTACGCTGGAAAAATAAGGGGCGCGGCGTGCCACCGTGCTGAGCCAAGGCCAACGATTGGATGCCTGCCGTGCGCCGATGGCGGCAGCGGCGCCGACGGTGACCAGCGTGATTGCCAAACCAATACTGAAGCACAACACCAGTACCGCTCCCAGCGTGACTTCCTTCACCTGCAGACAGAGCAGCAACACAGTAATCGCCGCCGGACAGGGGATCAAACCCCCAGTCAGCCCGAACAGAATGATCTGGCCGGTGCTGACATTGCCATTGCTGAAACGCGTGCGAATATCCTGGGCATGCGCTCGTTCGTGGGCATCCTGATAACCTTCCAGCGACAGCTCAAGCCCTCCAGCTTTGACATGATCATGATCATGGTTATGGGCATGTTCATGTTCATGGTGATGCTGATGTGCACTAGCCGCCTCGAGCTGCCATGTTTGCTCGCCCTGCCAGGTGCGCCCCAGCATCCACAGGGCGATGAGAATAATGATGGCGGCGCTGGCAAGCTGGAAGTAGGGCTCGGTAGTGTCAGCGTCGAGATTCTGCCCCAGATACATGCCAAACATGGCCACTAACCAGACCACCGCCGTGTGAGAAAGCGTCGCTGCGAAACCAAGCAGAACGGCCTGTTTTACTGTGCCGCGAATCGCCACGATAAACGCCGCCATCATGGTTTTGGAGTGTCCAGGCTCCAGGCCGTGCAGAGCGCCTAATAAAATGGCGGTGGGAAAATACAACCACGCCTGGGAGGCCCCCTGCTGCAGTAGTTCGGCGAAACTCGACATGGAAGAAACCCTGCTGGGAAAAGTCTTAGAGGTATTTGGTGATTTGCTTGAAATCTTCCAGTGGTGCACGTTCACCCCCGGAAAGCGCCTCTACCGTGTGCTCCAGACAGTGGTCAATATGGTCCTGAATAAGTGTTCGCTTGGCTTGGCAGACTGCCTTTTCTACCGCGTGCAACTGTTGTGCAATATCGACACAGGGGCGGCTGCTTTCAATCATGGTGATGATGCTACGTAGGTGACCCTCTGCCCGCTTCAATCTTTTGACGATATCGCCATGGCTTGAGTGCTGGTGCCCCTCTGCGTTTTCGCTCATGTATTGAGTCTCATGTCGGGATGGATTATGCTCGCATCCTATCCCCCTGGAGGGGATACGGTCAATCCGTCGAATCAGCAAGACTCACGAGCCCCAGGCACCGGACCCTCTAGATATGCCCAGCAAGCCCATCAGCACCAAGGTGATATTTGCCCTCGCTCTCGTCATATTGATGGCATGGGTCGGGCATAGCTCGGCATTAGTGAATGGCGCCAGCCCGCCCGCTCACGCGCATTCGCACGGTAACGACGCTCCCACCTGCACAATCTGTGCGGATCACTTCCATTCATCGCTGACTGCCGATCACGTGCACGAAACGCCGCACCTGAATATGCCTCTGGGCCTAAGCGCTCAATCGAAGAGTGCGGCGCTTCTGCGTGACGCCGGCAGTTTTGTGCCTGCGGCACCGATCTTTTTAGTCAAGCGGCCTCCCCGTCCTGATCTGGTGTGCTGACAACGCCGCCTCGCGACTTTTAACCACCGTCATTCAGGACTAAATAATGCATTCTTTTCCAGGAAGCGATTCGGGCAGATTCCCTGTAGGCTCGAATCGCCCGCTATTACTGTTTTTACTGTTCACCGCGCTGATGTTTATAGGTATGCCTGACGCATTTGCCCACGCTGTCGCCGAAGGCGACAAGGGCTACATTCAGGAAATCACTGGCGTGAACCTCATAGCCTTCATGTACCTCGGGGCCAAGCACATGGTCACCGGCTATGATCATCTGCTGTTTCTGCTGGGGGTGATTTTCTTCCTCTACCGCATGCAGCATATCGCTATTTATGTAAGCCTGTTTGCTGTTGGACACTCGCTCACCATGCTGCTGGGCGTGTACTTCAATATCGGTATCAACAGCTACATCATTGACGCGATCATCGGCCTTTCTGTGGTGTACAAGGCGCTGGATAACCTGGGCGCTTACCAACGCTGGTTTGGCTTTCAACCCAACACCAAAGCCGCCACCTTGATCTTTGGTTTGTTTCACGGCTTTGGCCTGTCGTCGAAGATTATCGAATACGACATCTCACCGGATGGGCTGGTCCCAAACCTGTTTGCGTTCAACGTCGGCGTGGAAATGGGCCAGCTAATTGCTTTGGCCATGATCCTGATTGCAATGAACTTCTGGCGTAAGACTGACGGCTTCTTCCGTCATGCCTACACCGCCAACGTAGCCATGATGGGCGCGGGATTTCTGCTTATTGGCTATCAGCTCACTGGCTACTTTATTGCTTGATTCTGGAGACATTTATGTACAACACCGATATGCCCTCACGCGCTGAACTACCCAGTAGCGCAAAACTGATTCGCTCTACCATCATCTCCGCCATCGTTGCATTGGTGCTTCTGGTGACCGTCGTCATGCCAGCCGAATACGCGATTGACCCGACGGGTGTAGGCCGTTTGTTGGGTTTGACTGAGATGGGCGAGATCAAACAGCAACTTGCCGATGAAGCCGCTGCTGATGAAGCCGCGCAGTTGACGGCGGTGCCTTCCGCTGCTGAAGAGCTCTCACCAGAGCCGACGGCCCCGGTTCAACAGACAGTTGCTGACCCTGAGCCACAGGCAGAGCCAATTGTCGCAACGCCTGCTCCAGCGCAGCCGGAATGGCAGGATGAGGTCCGCGTAGTGCTGACCCCTGGCGAAGGCACTGAGTACAAGCTGACTATGGAACAAGGTGCGATTGCCAGCTTTCATTGGGTATCAGAAGGCGGCCCCGTCAACTTCGACACCCACGGTGATGGCGGTGGCCAGTCTATCTCTTATGAGAAGGGCCGTGGCGTTACGGAGGATGAAGGCGATTTGACGGCCGCGTTCACGGGGAACCATGGCTGGTTTTTCCGTAACCGGAATAATGAGGATGTCACGTTGGTGCTTCGCACTCGTGGCAACTACGGTGAGTTAAAGCGGGCGATGTGAAGCGGAAGACCTGATTAGGTGCCGTCACGCCCAGGCCAGTCTCGAATTGAGGCTGGCTTGGTGTGGGGACCATAAACGTGTGCTTCTGGTAGATATTGAAACCTTCCTTCACACCTCTTGGACTGTTGTCCGCTTTTGGCCGATACCTGCCTGTTGTGACGGGCGGCTATCGGCCAGAAGCGGCTACAAATTGCCATCAAACTGTTGGCAATCAACAGTAGAAAAAGCATTATGGAAGCAACTGCTCACGCGCAGTCCCATTTTCGGCTGCATGAATGCCTTGCTTATTTGACACAAGCATTCATTCCTCCCACCTATGGCGACCTGCTGTGAAGCCCGGAATTATGCCGCATTCGGATTTAATGGACTTATATCGCGTTCGATATAACGTCGTAGTAGAAGGGAGCGAAAGATTCATAACACACTGATCTACAAGAGAAGAATCATTATTTCGAGCGAAATGTTAGGCTGCGAGTTAGTCACGCATGCGGTCTAATCACTGTTAGTGGCTTTTCTCCAGGTCATGTCAGGGTCACGAACGTTTGAAGTAATCCAGCAGTAATCCGACAGCTCCAGTGTTCGGCTAACGCCGTAGAAAGCACAATCTAGAGGTTGATTAACGAGATAGTAGATGGTCCGGTGAAACCGACTAAGAGAAAATTGTGAGTCTGTAACTGACGTTGTGACGCGGCCCGGAGAAATTATGATCGAGAAAGTTTTCAGAAGTAGTCGGTTTATGGTGTGGGTGGCAGTCGTTATCTGTGCGGTGTCATCTTTGCTCTTGTATGGTGCCTCGGTTAACATAACCTGGAATACCGCACTGGATGTAGTACGTGATATACCTGTCTCTGCTGACGACGGCAAGAGCCTCGCGGTTCGCCTCCTGAAGCTGTTGGATCTCCTGCTGATCGCTATTACTTTTCAGATCATGGCGGTTAGCCTGTATCGTCTGTTCATCCGTCCGGTGTCTGATGATGACAGAGAATCCCAAAACCCTCTGGGCATTAAGAGCTTCCATGATTTGAAGATAACAGTAAGCCAAGTGGCTGCTGTGATACTGGTGGTTCTGTTCCTTGAGCAGGCGGTAGAGATTGGCGCTACGATCGCTACGTTATACTTTGGTGCTGCCATCGGTATCATTATTTTGGCCTCGGTATTCGCGTGGAAGAATATGAAAGACTGATGCACAGCACGCGGTTAGACGTCACCTGCTGGTTGCCTGAACTAGAGAGGCAACCACTCCGCAGAGAATGTAGGCGGCCAACGCTTCATGGGAGCCTGCTTTGGGCAAGAGCCAACGTCACGGGCGTCTGCCACTAACCAATCCAAGCATAGCGACACCATTTCGGTTGCGGCTTCGCCTTCACTACAAAGCTGCGCGTGTTGGCGGCGTTATGCGCATCCATAGAGAGGGTACTCTTATTATTGAAATCAGGAAGGCAGAAAAAGCGGACGTTCCTGCGATACTCGACCTTGTTCGAGGAAAAGCGGAATTCGATGGGTGTTTGAATTCGCTTCAATCTACGGAAGCTGACATTGAGGAAGCTTTCTTCTCCGAACAACCCAAGGCGTTTGCGCTCTTGGCCATGAAGTCAGGCGAGGCCGTGGGTATCGCGACGTTCAGAACAGTAGTTGCCGAAGCCAAGGCTAGTCATGGTTCGGTTGCGTACTACTTCGGTACGCGCGAAGAGTTGATCCGGGAAGCGATGGTGTTGGTCGCGAACCGTAATATCGAAGCGCTGGCCGGTGTGCTCGAACAATTCGAATCTGTTCCAGGCGATCCGCAATCGCTTGCCGAGATCATTGCACGCCACTCCACCCAGCAGATGATCGAAGATCGCAGTATGGGGATCACTATCATCGAATTACACCTAGCCGCCGCTCGCTACCCGGAACTACGGCCGGTTCTGCGCGACTGGGGGAGGGCCTACGCGCGGATTATTCACCGCATCCTGGCCAATCTCGGATCCTCCGACCCCAATGCCGACGCGGCCCTACTCACCAATACAATCAATGGCCATGTTATCGGTCAATTAGCGCTACAACGAAAGGATTTCGAGTCCACGGTTCTGCGTCCGGCAATACTCAGGTTGCTGACAGCGATCGCCGGCTCCACTTGAATCCCAGCGCAGAGACGTGGCGCCAACAAGTCTATCCGCACGAACGCAGATCCTTCCTGCATACCTCACTGCAGTGTTCCAGCTTTGCATTTACTCGATAAGCAGTTCGAGAATGGGGTCGAGTGGAATAGTTCAGCGGAGAAGATCATGATTAATGGCCGCTTCTGGCCGAAAGCAGCCATTTCTTTATCGAATGGGTACAACCTTTCTCGCATTTTCTGGGTTAACAGATGCGACAGAAAGGCTTCCAGTGGCGGCCTGATCAATATGCTTGCTCCACCACTCCATCATTGGCCGGCGACGTTCAATGTAGTCAGCACGGTTGTAGGCGCTTCTGACTTCGTTTTTGTCTACGTGCGCCAGGGCTACTTCAATCAGTTCAGGGTCAAATCCATGCTCATTGAGAACGGTGCTAGCAATAGAGCGCATGCCGTGACTGACCAGTCGGCCAGCAAAGCCCATGCGCTTAAGGGCCATGTTAGCGGTCTGGCTGTTGCAATGGGTACGCGGATTTCGATCCGCAGGGAAAACGAACTCCCTGTGTCCACTATAAGGCTTAACAGCTTCAAGGATTGCCAATCCATGATCAGTCAATGGCACTATATGTGGGCGGCGCTTTTTCATTCGTTCAGCAGGGATGGTCCAGATTTGCTTTTCGAAGTCGATATCGGCCCATCGCGTTGTGGCTGCTTCAACGGGTCTGGTCATTGTGTGTAGTTGCCATTCGATCAAGGCGCGGGTAGTACGTTTGATGCTGGCATTGGAGATGGCGATCATAAGCTCAGGAAGCTCGTCAGGACTTAAGGATGCCATGTTCTGTTTCTTAGGCTTTTTGAAGACG
This sequence comes from Halopseudomonas nanhaiensis, assembly GCF_020025155.1. Taxonomy (NCBI): domain Bacteria; kingdom Pseudomonadati; phylum Pseudomonadota; class Gammaproteobacteria; order Pseudomonadales; family Pseudomonadaceae; genus Pseudomonas; species Pseudomonas nanhaiensis. The sequence goes on along the minus strand of NZ_CP073751.1, from coordinate 3,200,683 downwards.
GCTCTTATGCCGCTGAGTGGATTGGCGAGTACAAGGCCTGAATTGACTGCATAGGTCATGATTTCGTTCAGCCGCTGAGAAAGGCGCTTCACTGTTTCCAAACTGCCTTTAGCTTCAATGGGGCGAAGAAGCTCGATGACTTTCGGCGCTGTAATGCTAGATACCTGGGTATCTCCAAGATCCGGGAAGACATGCAGCGTCAGTGACCGCCAAATGTCTTCGGCATAGGCTGGTGTGACGTCTGTTTTCTTCAGATCAAACCAGGCTTCGGCAACTTTTCTCAAGGTGTGCTCGCTGGCAGCTTTTTGCTGCTGGCGGGTGTTATCTCGCTGTTCCTTAGGATCGGTTCCCTGAGAAATCAGCTGTCTTGCATCGATGGTGAGCTTGCGAGCCTGTGAGAGTGTGATTTCGGGATAGGTTCCAAGTCCCATGTTGAGACGCTTTTTGGTCACCGGGTGGTAGTAGTTGAAATTCCAGAGCTTAGAGCCATTGCTTCTCACTCGCATTTGAAGGCCGTCGCCATCACCTAAGACGTAATCCGTCTTTGCGGGGACGGCATTCTTCACCTTGGCTTCGGTGAGACGTATGGCTTTGCCTGACATTTTGGTATTCCAGCGGCGTCTTTGGTATTCCAAAAATACCATGTGAATGCTTGGAATACCATTTGGAATACCAGAAGTGCTGGCTGCTGGTGGACGTCTATGGACGCTAATGGAGCGTAAGTTATTGATTTGCATATGCATCAGGCACAAAAAAAGACGTCCGGGGACGTCTTTAGATGTATATTTGGTGGAGCCGGGGGGATTTGAACCCCCGTCCGCCAGTCCGCCACTATCAGTTCTACATGCTTAGCCATCTCTACTGAGTTAACTCCGCGCCGCCCGAGTGGCAGGGTGCTTGGAGCGAGTTGTGTGATGTTTAACCGCGTCGTCCACAACGTACTAAGCGGCGATTCTGTTCTATATGACAATCATTTCGAGTTTACAGACATCCTCTAATGATTGCTGGAGCCGAAGCTACCAGAAGTGCGACTAGGCTGCTTACGCAGCTAGTTGGGCACCGTAATTGTCATCATTGGCAATTATAGGTTTTGCAACAGTGGATTTACGAGTTCTGTCACCAACTCGGCATGCCCTTCAAGCTTTGTAACCGTCGTCGAATCCTAATCGGCCCCAAAACCATCGTGCTGTACCACGGCGACCAGTATAGCGAATACTCGGTGTGGCACCTAGTGGTGGTTAAAAAATACCCCGCAGCACGGGGTATACAAAGCAGCTTAAAGCCTCAATCGAATGGGCAGGAGTAGATTCCCATTCACTTATTTGGACAGCCTTGGACGAGGGAGTTCCCGATCAGCGGTTGGCTTCGCGAACGATGCGCTGCTTTTCCCTGTCCCAGTCGCGGTTCTTTTCCGTATCTCGCTTGTCGAAATCCTTCTTGCCGCGTACCAGTGCTATCTCGCATTTGACCAGGTGATTCTTCCAGTACAGCGCGAGTGGCACGCAGCTGAAACCCTTTTGTTCAACTGCGGCAATCAGCTTTTCCAGTTCTCGCGCCTTGAGCAACAGTTTACGCGTGCGCGTCGGGTCGGCAATCACATGGGTGCTGGCCGTTTTCAGCGGCGTAATATGGCCGCCCAGAAGGAACGCCTCGCCGTTCTTGAGGAGAATGTAGCTGTCTGTCAGCTGGGCTTTCCCCTCGCGCAGGCTCTTTACTTCCCAGCCGGTCAGGGCGATTCCCGCTTCAAAGCGAGTTTCGATGAAATACTCGTGTTTGGCCTTCTTGTTCAGCGCGATCGTGCCGCTGTTGGCCTGCTGATTCTTTGGTTTGCTCATGGCGGCGTATTATAGGGGGCGTCCGCCGGTTCCGCTATCGCCGTGGCAATGCCCCTTGAGGCGCCCGGCCAAAGACGGGAGAATGCCGGGCTTTTGCGAGAGTCGAGCCGCCATGGCAGATCAGAAACAGTCGATTCACGGAGTCTGGGCGAGTCGCTGGGTATTCATCCTGGCGGCGACGGGGTCCGCGGTCGGTCTGGGAAATATCTGGAAATTTCCCTACATGGCCGGGGTGTATGGCGGCGGCGCGTTCGTGGCGGTGTATCTGCTGTGCATCGCGCTGGTCGGCGCACCAATCATGCTCGCCGAGACCGTGCTGGGCCGCCGTGGGCGGCAGAGCCCGATCAATTCGCTTCGCAGCCTCGCGTATACGGCGAAGGCCTCGCCTCGCTGGGCCTGGGCTGCTGTCATGGGCATGATCGCGGCATTACTGATTCTCTCGTTCTATAGCGTGGTAGCGGGCTGGGCCCTGGACTACATAATAGGCATGGGTCAGGGCAGCTTCACCGGCATCAGCGGCGAAGGGGCGGCGACCCGTTTTGCGACGCTGACAGACGACCCCTGGCGGCTCGCCGGCTGGCACAGCCTGTTCATGCTGGTCACAGCGATTATCATTGCTCGCGGCGTGGTGGCGGGGCTGGAGAAGGCACTGCGTATCATGATGCCGATGCTCTTCGTGCTGCTGGTCGCGCTGTTCGGATACAGCCTGTCGACCGGTCACTTCATGGAGGGGGTACGGTTTCTGTTCCACTTCGATCTTGCCGAGGTGCCTGCGGGAATTCTTGCCGCAATGGGGCATGCGTTCTTCACGCTGAGCGTCGGGGTCGGGTCGATCATGGTATTCGGCGCTTACATGCCGCGCGAGTCATCCATTGCCGGTACGGTGATGACGGTCGCTCTGCTGGATACGCTGGTAGCGCTAACCGCTGGCCTCGCGCTGTTTCCTGTCGTGTTCGCCGCCGGGCTGGAGCCGAGTGCCGGCCCTGGGCTCATGTTCGTGACGCTGCCTATCGCGTTCGGCAATATCGCCATGGGGCAGGTTTTCGGATTGCTGTTCTTCATGCTGGTAGCCGTTGCCGCCTGGAGTTCCGCCATCTCGATGCTTGAACCGGCCGTGGCCTACGGAGTAGAACGCTCTGGTCGATCCCGTGTAGCCGTTACCGCGGCAATAGCTATCCTGTGCTGGCTGGTGGGGATGGGGACGGTGTTATCGTTCAACGTTCTGGCAGAAGCCCGTTTCATGGTTGCTGACGAGTCTGGCTGGCGGCTTTTCGCCTGGACTGATGCCGGTGGAAAAACCTTCTTCGAAAGCATCGACTACCTGACCAGCCGAATTCTGCTCCCGCTGGGTGGATTGGCTTTCTGTCTGTTTGCGGGCTGGGTGCTGAGCCGCGATGCGTTGCGTGAAGAGCTTTCATTGCAGCATCCGCAGCTGTTTCCGGTGCTACTCTGCCTGCTACGCTACGTGGCGCCCGCAGGTGTCGCCATTGTTTTCGTAACCGAACTGTTCAAGTGAAATCATCATGACGCATATCCAACGCTCGGCATTGCTGCCGTACACTGCAGAGCAGATGTATGACCTGGTCAACCGGGTCGAGCAGTACCCCGAGTTCCTTCCCTGGTGCTCGGAAACCCAGGTTCTTGAGGAAAGCGACGCGTTCATGCGCGCACGTCTCACGGTCGCAAAGGCAGGCTTGAAGCAATCATTTACAACGCGCAACACGCTCGTTGCCGGCCGTCAGATCAACATGCGACTGGAGGACGGCCCCTTCAGCGATCTGCAGGGCACCTGGGACTTCCAGCCACTCAGTGCCCAGGCGTGCAAGATCATTCTTGATCTGCAGTTCGAATATTCCGGTCCGATCATCCGCGCGACGCTCGGGCCGCTGTTCAATCATGCCGCCAACACACTGGTGGATGCGTTCTCGCAGCGCGCCAAGGAGCTGTATGGTGGCTGATCACTCAATCGCAGTGGAAGTAGCGTACGCGCTGCCACAGAAGCAGAAGATCATCAGTCTGGTGGTGCCTGAAGGTACCAGTGTTCTGGAGGCGGTGCGTCTTTCGAGGATATGGGAGCACTTTCCCGAGATTGATATCGATGCCAGCGCTATGGGCATATTCGGCAAGGCCGTACCCAAGCCTGGCGAGCGAACGATCAATGCCGGGGAGCGGGTGGAGATATATCGGCCACTAATCGCCGATCCGAAGGAAGTGCGCAAGCAACGTGCGGCAGCCAAGGCCAGAGCAGGAAAGGATACTGCCGAATGAACTGCAGCGGCCGAGGCCGCTGCAGCAGGATGAGGTTACTCGCCCGTGCCGAGCGGGGCGCCGAGATCGACGGGGTAGCTTTGCGGAGCGTTGTCCTCGGTCGGCTCATCCCGTCGCTCACCCATGATCGCTTCGTCGCGGCTGGTGCCCGGCACGAAATCACCGGCCAGGCGCGCAAGCCGATCATTTTCAAACCACAGGGTGATGCGCTCCTGCTGGCGCGGCTCATGACCGGCACGCAGGCTATACAGATAATCCCAGCGGTCGGGAGCGAATGTATCCTGAATCAGCGGGGTACCCATGATGAAGCGGACCTGTCGGGTGGTCATTCCCGGGCGTAGCTGGTCGACCATGTCCTGGGTAACGACATTGCCCTGCTGAACATCAATCCTGTAGACGCCGGGAAAGCCGCAGCCAGCCAGCGTGGCGGTGGCGAGACACAGGAGGATACAGAGGATTCGGTTCAGACTGTTTGGCATCGCGTGGTAACATCCACTATCGTGAATTGGCTGAATGGCCCTGAATCATACCCGACAGATCCAGCCCTGCGAAGCGCTGAACGAGAAACTAGCAATGGTAGAGAATCAAGAACTTAGAAAGGCCGGTCTGAAGGTGACGTTACCACGCGTCAAGATCCTGCAGATGCTGGACAGTTCCGAAGACCGTCACATGAGCGCCGAAGACGTCTACAAGGCGCTGATGGAAGCAGGCGAAGATGTTGGACTGGCGACCGTGTACCGGGTTCTTACCCAGTTCGAGTCCGCAGGCCTGGTGGTGCGGCATAATTTTGATGGCGGCCATGCGGTGTTCGAGCTGGCAGACGGCGACCATCATGACCACATGGTGTGTCTGGACAGCGGCGAGGTGATCGAGTTTTTCGATCCCGAGATCGAACGACGTCAGCGTGAAATCGTCAAGGAGCACGGCTACGAGCTCGTCGACCACAACCTCGTGCTTTACGTCAAACGCAAAAGCTGAGCCCTCGAACACCAGGGCACGTCTCGCCGGCGTGCTGGCTCACTGGTTCACCACACGATTTGAAATAGTGCGCGCCGTATCGCCCATGACGCGGCGCGGGCTGCCATCAGGTTGCGGATATCAGCTTGCGCGCGTGAGCAAGCGACTCCTCCGTCAGGTCTATACCGCCGAGCATCCTGGCTACTTCCTGGACCCGACCGGCTTCATCCAGCTGATCGATCCGGGTGCGCGTCGAAGTCTTGCTTTGCTCCTTGCGCACGAACAGATGCTGGTGCCCCTGCGCTGCAACCTGCGGCAGGTGCGTGACGGTCAACACCTGTCCACGCGCCCCCAGCTGGCGCAATAATCGGCCCACGATCTCTGCAGTCGGCCCGCCTATACCCACGTCCACCTCGTCGAATACCAAGGTCGGTACGCGAGATGTCTGAGCAGTGACCACCTGAATCCCCAGGCTGATACGCGACAGTTCGCCGCCTGAAGCCACCTTGGCAAGCGGCTTGGCTGGCTGCCCGGGGTTGGCGCTGACCAGAAACTCCACCGTCTCCAAGCCGGTGGGCGCGTAGCTTTCAGGTTTGTTCGAGGTGAGCTGCACGCTTACCGCTCCGCCGGGCATGCCCAGCTGTTGAACCTCTCCGGTGACCGCTGCAGCCAGCCGGACTGCGGCTTTCTGGCGCTGTTCCGACAATTGTGCTGCGAGCTCGCGGTAGTGCTTTTGATAGGCTTCCAGTTCTTCTGCGAGCTTTTCTGCGTCTGCACCCTGCTGTTGCAGGTTTTCCAGTTCGTCGATCAGCCGTTGCTGAAGCGCCGGCAGCTCATCAGGATTGATGCGGTGCTTGCGGGCCAGATCGTATATGACGCCGAGACGCTCCTCGATCTGCTGCTGCCGCTCGGGGTCCGCTTCAAAATGGTCCAGGTAGCGGGTGAGTTCTCCGACGGCTTCTTCGACCTGAATCTGCGCGCTGGCCAGCAGGCTGTTGGCCTCATCCAGATTGCGGTTGTGCGTGTTCAGGTTGCCGAGTCGCTGCAGGCTTGCGGTGAGCGCCTGCAGTACGCTACCGCTGTCGTTTTCGCTGCAGAGGTTGATGACCTGCTGGCAGGAGTGGGTTATGTGCTCGGCATTGGCCAGCTGGCGCTGGTCGTCTTCCAGCTGTTCGAGCTCGCCGTCTTGCAGGCTCAGGTTATCCAGTTCTTCAAGCTGGTACGTCAGCAGCTGTACTCTGGAGGTAAATTCCTCTCCTTCCTGGCTGGCCTGGTGCAGCGCCTGCTCAGTCTGGCGGCAGCGTTGCGCCGCGAGCTGCACCTGGCGGGCCAGTTCGCCCGCACCAGCGAACGCGTCGAGCATCCGCCGCTGCGTATCGGGCTTGAGCAGCGATTGATGTTCATGCTGACTATGGATGTCGATCAGCATTTCACCCAGCGCCTTAAGATCCTGTTGCGGGCAGGGGCTGCCATTGATGTAGCCCCGCGAACGACCTTCAGCGGTAACCACGCGACGCAGGATCACCTGGTCATCACTGGACAGGTCGCGCTCCTCCAGCCACTGGCGCGCCTCGGGGATATCGGAAATGTCGAAGGTGGCCAGAAGGTCGGCCTTGTCAGCACCGGGGCGCACTGCGCCGCTGTCTGCGCGATCGCCCAGCGTAAGGGCGAGAGCGTCCAGCATGATGGATTTCCCGGCGCCGGTTTCTCCGGTCACCGCCGTCATGCCGCCGCCCAGCTCGAGTTCGAGGTGGTCGACAATCGCATAATTGTTTACCGCGAGATGCACAAGCATGACAGGCCCTCGATGACGTTGGTCTGGTTATTTATACAGTACTCGGTTCGAGCAGTTCAAGTGCTCCCGATCGGCTCGGTCAGCCCTTGAAGCTGCACGGAACGACCCCATATACAGGAGCACTGCAGCCTTCGGGCTGAACCCGACGTGGTGTTAAAAGCCTTTACTCGATTTGACAGGAGATTTGCATGGCGGACGAACAGAAACAGGAGCTGAACGATCAGGAGCCGGTACTCAACCCGGAACAGAACAATACTCCTGCCGATGACCTGGCCGCTCGCGTGTCCGCGCTGGAAGAACAACTGGCGACCGCGCAGGATCAGGCTCTGCGCGCTGCAGCAGACGTACAGAATGCGCGCCGCCGAGCGGAGCAGGAAATCGAAAAGGCGCACAAGTTCGGCCTGGAGCGCTTCGCCACCGAGCTGTTGCCGCTGCTCGACAGCCTTGAGCGCGGCATGGAGTTGTCCGATGCCAATGACCCGGCGATCAAGCCGATGCGCGAAGGCATGGAGCTGACGCTGAAAATGTTCACCGACACGCTGGCGCGATTCCAGATCGTTGCCGTCGACCCCCATGGCGAGCCCTTCGATCCTGAGTTGCATCAGGCAATGGCTATGGAAGAGCGCGACAACGTCGAGCCGAATACCGTCATTCGCGTGTTCCAGAAGGGTTATACGCTCAGTGGCCGCCTGCTGCGTCCGGCGATGGTCGTGGTCAGCACGCCCGCCAGCGACCGACCGGAATCGCCTTCGATCGACGAGAAGGCTTGAAATCGATCCGGTCGACCCAATCTAGGGTTCATCGACAGTTAACTTGGTCGCCGACGTGCGCGGCCAGCAGATTCGGAGATATATAGATGGGCAAGATTATCGGTATTGACCTGGGGACTACCAACTCCTGCGTCGCTATCATGGAAAACGGCACGGCAAAGGTGATCGAGAACGCTGAAGGCGCTCGCACTACTCCGTCCATCGTCGCTTACACCAAAGACGGCGAGACGCTGGTCGGCCAGTCGGCCAAGCGTCAGTCGGTGACCAATCCGCAGAACACCCTCAACGCGGTCAAGCGTCTGATCGGTCGCCGGTTCGAGGAAGATGTCGTCCAGAAGGACATCAAGCTCGTGCCTTACAAGATCATCAAGGCTGACAACGGTGACGCCTGGGTTGAAGTCAAGGGCGAGAAGATGGCGCCGCCGCAGGTCTCTGCGGAAGTGCTGAAGAAGATGAAGAAAACCGCTGAAGATTACCTTGGCGAGCCAGTCACCGAAGCGGTCATCACTGTCCCGGCGTATTTCAACGACAGCCAGCGTCAGGCGACCAAGGATGCCGGGCGTATCGCTGGTCTCGACGTCAAGCGCATCATCAACGAGCCGACGGCGGCCGCCCTGGCCTATGGCATGGACAAGTCGCGTGGCGACTCGACCATCGTCGTGTATGACCTTGGCGGCGGTACCTTCGACGTGTCGGTGATCGAGATTGCCGAGGTCGATGGAGAGCATCAGTTCGAAGTACTGGCCACCAACGGCGATACCTTCCTCGGCGGGGAAGACTTTGACATGCGCCTGATCGACTATCTGGCGGATGAGTTCAAAAAGGAAAATGGCGTCGACCTGCATAACGATCCGCTAGCATTGCAGCGTCTGAAGGAAGCGGCCGAGAAGGCCAAGATCGAGTTGTCTTCGAGCAACCAGACCGATGTGAACCTGCCGTACATCACCGCAGATGCCTCCGGTCCGAAACACCTGAACGTCAAGGTGACCCGCGCCAAGCTGGAGTCTCTGGTAGAGGAGCTGGTGAAGCGCAGTATTGAGCCGTGCCGTGTAGCGATGAAGGATGCAGGTCTCGACGTATCCGAGATCGATGAGGTCATTCTGGTCGGTGGGCAGACGCGTATGCCGCTGGTGCAGCGCACCGTCGCCGAGTTTTTCGGCAAGGAGCCACGCAAGGACGTTAATCCGGACGAAGCCGTTGCCGTGGGTGCTGCCATTCAGGGCGCGGTGCTGGCCGGTGACGTGAAGGATGTGCTGCTTCTGGATGTGACGCCGCTGTCGCTGGGTATCGAAACCATGGGCGGTGTGATGACCACGCTGATCGAGAAGAACACCACTATCCCGACCAAGAAGTCTCAGGTGTTCTCCACGGCCGACGATAACCAGACTGCAGTGACCATTCACGTGCTGCAGGGCGAGCGCAAGCAGGCCGGGCAGAACAAGTCGCTGGGCCGTTTCGATCTGGCCGACATTCCGCCGGCGCCGCGCGGCGTGCCGCAGATCGAAGTGAGCTTCGATATCGATGCCAACGGTATCCTCAACGTATCGGCCAAGGACAAGGCGACCGGCAAGCAGCAGTCGATCGTGATCAAGGCGTCTTCTGGTCTGTCCGACGATGAAATCGAGAAGATGGTGCGTGATGCCGAAGCGAACGCGGAGGAAGACCGTCGTTTCGAAGAGCTGGTAACCACCCGCAACCAGGGCGACCAGCTGGTGCACGCCACGCGCAAGACGCTCAAGGAAGCGGGCGACAAGGCAACCGACGCAGAGAAGAGCGCGATCGAATCCGCTCTGGCGGACCTCGAGCAGGCGATCAAGGGCGATGACAAGGCTGAGATCGAAGCGAAGATCAACGCACTGTCCGAGGCATCCGGTCCGCTCGTGCAGAAGATGTATGCCGAGCAGGCGCAGGCCGCCCAGGGCGCAGAGGCTGGTGGCGACGCTGGTCAGGACGGCGCTGATGATGTGGTCGACGCCGAGTTCGAAGAGGTCAAGGACAACAAGAAGTAAGTCCTTGGGAGTGGGCGGCGGCAGTTGACTGCAGGCGACGCGGGAGCTAATCCCGCGTCGTCGTTTGTGCCCCGAGCCCCCAAAAGCGAAGGAAATCGAGACGATGGCCAAGCGTGATTATTATGAAGTGCTGGGCGTGGAGCGCGGCGCAAGCGATGCCGAGCTGAAGAAAGCCTACCGGCGCCTGGCGATGAAATTTCATCCGGACCGCAATCCGGACGATAAGGAAGCGGAAGACAAGTTCAAGGAGGCCAACGAGGCCTACGAAGTGCTGACCGACCCGAACAAGCGGGCTGCCTATGATCAGTACGGGCATGCTGGCGTCGATCCGAACATGGGGGCGGGTGGTGCAGGCGGTTTCGGCGGGGCGAATTTCTCGGACATCTTCGGCGATGTATTCGGCGACATCTTCGGCGGCGCCGGGGGTGGGCGCGGGCGTTCGAGTGTCCAGCGCGGCAGCGATCTGCGGTATACGCTCGAGCTCGATCTGGAAGAAGCTGTCCGTGGCACCTCGGTCACCATCCGGGTGCCTACCCTGGTGTCGTGCAAGACCTGCGACGGCAGTGGCGCAAAGAAGGGTACTGCGCCGGTCACCTGCACCACGTGCGGTGGTCATGGTCAGGTGCGCATGCAGCAGGGGTTTTTCTCCGTACAGCAGACCTGTCCTCGATGTCACGGCACGGGCAAGATGATTGCCGACCCGTGCAATGACTGTCATGGTCATGGTCGTGTAGAAGAACAGAAGACGTTGTCGGTGAAAGTGCCGGCGGGCGTTGATACCGGCGACCGCATTCGCCTGGCTGGCGAAGGCGAAGCCGGGGTGAATGGCGGACCCTCCGGTGATCTTTATGTCGTGGTGTCGGTGCGCGAGCACAAGATATTCCAGCGCGATGGCAAGAACCTTTACTGTGAAGTGCCGATCAGTTTCGCCGATGCTGCGCTGGGAGGCGAGCTGGAGGTGCCGACCCTCGATGGCCGGGTTAAGCTGAAGATTCCGGAGGGCGCCCAGACCGGGAAGCTGTTCCGGCTTCGTGGAAAAGGGGTCACGCCGGTGCGCGGTGGCTCCGCCGGGGACTTGCTCTGCCGTGTGGTTGTCGAGACGCCGGTTAACCTGACCAAGCGTCAGCGCGAGCTGCTTGAAGAGTTGCGCGAGACGCTCGAAGTGGAAGGCAGCAACCAGTCGCCCCGGGCCAAGAGCTGGTTCGAAGGGGTGAAGAACTTCTTCGAGGACATGAAATTTTGACCGGGGCAGACATGAGAAGGATCGCCGTAATCGGTGCAGCCGGACGCATGGGCAAGACGCTGATCGAAGCCGTCAGTCAGGCCGAGGGCGCGGTGTTGGCCGCTGCCATCGAGCGCCCGGAAAGCTCCCTGCTGGGGGCTGATGCAGGGGAGCTCGCCGGCGTCGGTCGCCTGGGCATCCCTGTCACCGACAGTGTCGAGGATGCCGTCGAGCAGTTCGACGTGCTCATCGACTTCACTCATCCGACTACCACACTGGTCAATCTGGCCGTCTGCCGCGAGGCCGGGAAGGCTCTGGTCATCGGAACAACCGGATTCACCGAGGCGCAGAAGCAGCTCATTGCCGAGGCGGCTCGAGACATTCCCATCGTGTTTGCGCCGAACTTCAGCATCGGTGTGAATCTGTGCCTCAAGTTGCTCGACATGGCCGCTCGGGTAATGGGCGATGATGCTGATATCGAAGTTATTGAAGCGCATCATCGACACAAGGTCGACGCGCCGTCCGGTACCGCGCTGCGCATGGGCGAAGTGGTCGCCGATGCGCTGGGGCGTGATCTGAATCAGGTTGCGGTCTATGGGCGCGAAGGCCAGACGGGTGCGCGCGATCGTCAGACCATCGGTTTTGCGACGGTTCGCGCTGGAGACGTGGTGGGTGACCACACGGTGCTTTTCGCTACTGAGGGTGAGCGGGTAGAGATCACTCACAAGGCATCCAGCCGGATGACCTTCGCGCGCGGCGCGGTCCGTTCGGCATTGTGGTTGGCAGACCGTGAGCGCGGGCTCTACGACATGCAGGATGTATTGGCGCTGAGATAGAAGCGGGATGTAAAAAAGCCGGCGACGCGCTCTTCGCGTCGCCGGCTTTTTTGTGGGCGATCAGCTGGCGCCGAGAACCTGCTCGCGGGCCAGGTTGTCGAGCGTCTCGGTGTTGCGCAGCAGATAGAAGGCGGCGATGGTCGGAACCCAGTCCGATGCATAGTTCAGCAGTCGTGGCTGGATGAAGCTGTATTGCTTGTCCAGCTGGTTGAAGGTGCCGCCCAGATCGGGGAACAGGCTACGCAGCTGTGCCGAGCGGCTGACGATGCGGTCGTTCATTGCGGCGAAGACGCCATCGCCTGTCTCAACGAAATACACGCCTACCGAGCTGAACATGTTGTTTTGATACAGCAGCAGGATCTGATGGGTTTCAAGGCTCTGCTGGTGAAGCGCCAGGAGCTTTTCCGGGGCCTCGGTCGACAGCTCCAGGTAGAGCTGAGCGGCGATCTTGTCCATCCGTCCGTGGGCCTGCATGATCTGGTTCACTGTCGCAAGGCTGTAATGGGCCTCTTCGCCCGTCATGCCTTCCAGCTGGCGGATCAGCCTGACGAACTCGTCGTAGGCATATTCCAGCTCCATCGGGCTGCCAGCCTGGCGCAGCAGCGTGTTCATGCTGGCCAGCGCGCTGTTGTAAGCTTCCCGATTGCCGGGTTCGCGTACCCGTTCAAAGAGGTTGTTGTCGATCAGCATGTAGGTCGCCGCGACATAGCCTTCGCTGCGAAATTCGTGGAGGTTCTGAAGCCGCTGCAGGTCTGCCTGGGCGAAGGGTGCCGCCATGCACAGCAATGCGAGCACGAGGAAGCGGTTCAAGTGCATTCTCATGGTGATGTCCCTAACTACATTGTTGTTGTTGTTCTGCCACTGCGGAAAGTCGACCGCGCCGCAGCTGCAATCCTTTTCAATGTCGGTTTTATCACAGTTCCTGCACACTTTGAAATACGACCAAGCGCTCAAACTGCGGTCTTCTATCGGATTTCCGCGCGACTCACAGTGGATATTTACGGGTCTAGCCGGTAGACTACCGCGCTAATCTTTCCACCAGCGCATTTGACAATGCCTTGAAGCGGGATGAAGTGTCTCAAGCACCTCATTCCCGCTTTTGTGCAGCCCGCGTTTAGCCAAGCGTGTCAGCCTTTCGGAGGTTTTCTTGTCCAAGCCAGCCATTCTCGCCCTCGCCGACGGTAGCATCTTCCGCGGCGAGGCCATCGGCGCCGACGGTCACACCGTCGGTGAGGTCGTCTTCAATACGGCCATGACCGGTTATCAGGAGATCCTGACCGATCCTTCCTACGCTCGTCAGATCGTAACGCTGACCTATCCGCACATCGGCAACACCGGTACCACCGAAGACGATGCCGAGTCATGGAAGGTCTGGGCAGCCGGTCTGGTCATTCGTGATCTGCCGCTCGTTGCCAGTAACTGGCGCAAGCAGCAGACGCTGTCGGAGTACCTCAAGGCCAATGGCACGGTCGCCATCGCCGGTATTGATACCCGTCGGCTGACGCGCATTCTGCGCGAGAAGGGTGCGCAGAATGGCTGCATTCTTGCGGGTGAAGACGCCACCGAAGAACGCGCCTTGCAATTGGCCCGCGAGTTCCCCGGGCTCAAGGGAATGGATCTGGCGAAGGAGGTCAGCGTCAAGGATCGCTACGAGTGGCGTTCCAGTGTCTGGTGTCTCGAGACCAATCGCCACGATGAGATTGCCGCCGAGAATCTGCCCTACCACGTGGTGACCTTCGACTACGGCATCAAGTACAACATCCTGCGCATGCTCGTCGCGCGCGGCTGCCGGGTGACCGTCCTGCCGGCGCAGTCGACTGCCAGTGAAGCGCTCGAACTCAACCCGGATGGCGTTCTGCTCGCCAACGGTCCTGGCGATCCGGAGCCATGCGACTACGCGATCCGCGCCATTCGCGAGCTGCTGGAAACCGACAAGCCGATCTTCGGCATCTGCCTGGGCCACCAGCTCCTCGCTCTGGCTGCAGGCGCACGTACGGTGAAGATGCCCAGCGGGCACCATGGTGCCAACCATCCGGTACAGGACATGAAAACCGGACAGGTGATGATCACCAGTCAGAACCACGGCTTCGCGGTGGAGGAGGCGACCCTGCCTTCGAACGTGCGGGCAACGCACAAGTCGCTATTCGATGGCACCCTCCAGGGCATCGAGCTGATCGACAAGCCTGCGTTCAGCTTCCAGGGTCATCCTGAAGCCAGCCCGGGTCCGCACGATGTCGCCCCGCTGTTCGATCGTTTCATCGACGCCATGGCCAAGCGCCGCTGAGCCACCAAGGATTCCAAGACGACTATGCCAAAACGTACAGACATTCAAAGCATTCTGATCCTCGGTGCCGGCCCTATCGTCATTGGCCAGGCATGCGAGTTCGACTATTCCGGAGCTCAGGCCTGCAAAGCGCTCAAGGAAGAGGGTTTCCGTGTCATCCTGGTCAATTCGAACCCGGCGACCATCATGACAGACCCGTCGATGGCCGACGCCACCTACATCGAGCCGATCAAGTGGCAGACGGTCGCCAAGATCATCGAGAAGGAACGTCCGGATGCGGTACTGCCGACGATGGGTGGCCAGACCGCGCTGAACTGTGCGCTGGATCTGGAGCGCCATGGTGTGCTCGCCAAGTATGATGTCGAGATGATCGGCGCCAACGCCGACACCATCGACAAGGCCGAAGACCGCTCGCGTTTCGACAAGGCCATGAAGTCGATCGGGCTGGAGTGCCCGCGCTCCGGCATCGCCCATGACATGAGCGAAGCCTATGGCGTGCTCGACCAGGTCGGCTTCCCGTGCATCATTCGTCCATCGTTCACAATGGGCGGCACGGGCGGCGGTATTGCCTACAACCGCGAGGAGTTCGAGGAAATCTGCGCCCGGGGTCTGGATCTTTCTCCGACCAAGGAGCTGCTGATCGACGAATCGCTGATTGGTTGGAAGGAATACGAGATGGAGGTGGTCCGCGATCGCAAGGACAACTGCATCATCGTCTGCGCGATCGAGAATTTCGATCCCATGGGTGTGCATACCGGTGACTCGATCACCGTGGCTCCGGCGCAGACCCTGACCGACAAGGAATACCAGATCATGCGGAACGCCTCGCTGGCGGTCCTGCGTGAGATCGGCGTTGAAACCGGTGGTTCCAACGTCCAGTTCGGCATCAATCCGGTCGACGGCCGCATGGTGGTCATCGAGATGAACCCCCGCGTGTCGCGTTCATCTGCCCTGGCGTCCAAGGCTACCGGTTTCCCGATTGCCAAGATCGCCGCCAAGCTGGCGGTCGGCTACTCGCTGGACGAGTTGTCCAACGACATCACCGGTGGGCGCACCCCGGCCTCGTTCGAGCCGGCGATCGACTACGTCGTGACCAAGATCCCGCGTTTCGCCTTCGAGAAATTCCCCAATGCCGATGCCCGTCTGACCACCCAGATGAAGTCGGTGGGCGAAGTCATGGCGATCGGCAGAACCTTCCAGGAGTCGCTGCACAAGGCCCTGCGCGGACTGGAGGTCGGCGCCTGCGGTTTCGACTCCCGCGTCGAGCTCGACGCCAGCGACGCGATGACCACGCTGACCCGTGAGCTCACCGTACCGGGCGCCGACCGGATCTGGTATATCGGCGATGCATTCCGCGCTGGCATGAGCATGGAGCAGATTTTCGACCTGACCCGTATCGATCCGTGGTTCCTGGTGCAGATCGAAGACATCATCAAGGATGAGCAGCGGGTCAAGACCCTCAGCCTCAGCGATATCGACTACGACTTGATGTACCGCCTCAAGCGCAAGGGCTTCTCGGACGCTCGTCTGGCGCATCTGCTCGCAGTCAGCGAAAAGAGCCTGCGCCGTTACCGGCACAAGCTCAACGTGCTGCCGGTGTACAAGCGCGTGGACACTTGCTCTGCAGAATTTTCTACCGACACGGCGTACATGTACTCGACCTACGAGGAAGAGTGCGAGGCCAGTCCGAGCGGCCGTGACAAGATCATGGTGCTCGGCGGCGGTCCGAACCGGATCGGTCAGGGCATCGAGTTCGACTACTGCTGCGTCCATGCCGCACTGGCAATGCGTGAAGACGGTTACGAGACCATCATGGTCAACTGCAACCCGGAAACCGTATCCACTGACTACGACACCTCCGACCGCTTGTATTTCGAGCCGGTTACGTTGGAAGACGTGCTGGAAATCGTGCGGGTCGAACAGCCCAAGGGCGTCATCGTACAGTACGGCGGTCAGACTCCGCTGAAGCTGGCGCGCGCCCTGGAGGAAGCGGGCGTGCCAATCATTGGTACCAGTCCCGAGGCGATCGACCGCGCGGAAGATCGTGAGCGCTTCCAGCAGATGGTCGAGCGACTGAATCTGATCCAGCCGGCCAATGCCACGGTGCGCAGCGAAGACGAGGCCGTACGTGCGGCCAACAAGATCGGGTATCCGCTGGTCGTGCGTCCGTCCTATGTTCTGGGCGGCCGGGCAATGGAGATCGTTTATCAGGAAGACGAGCTCAAACGCTACCTGCGCGATGCGGTGAAGGTATCGAACGACAGTCCGGTATTGCTCGACCACTTCCTCAATTGCGCGATCGAGGTGGATATCGACGCCGTATCCGATGGCAAGACCGTTGTGATCGGGGCGATCATGCAACACATCGAACAGGCTGGGGTGCACTCCGGCGACTCGGCCTGTTCGCTGCCGCCCTATTCGCTGCCGGCGGCAATCCAGGACGAAATCCGTGAGCAGGTGCGCAAGATGGCACTCGAGCTCGGCGTGGTCGGCCTGATGAACGTACAGATGGCCGTGCAGGGTGAGACGATCTACGTGATTGAAGTGAACCCGCGCGCCTCGCGTACCGTGCCGTTCGTGTCGAAATGCATCGGCCAGTCGCTGGCCAAGATTGCGGCGCGGGTCATGGCCGGCAAGACGCTGGAAGAAGTCGGCTTTACTGCCGAGGTGCTCCCTCCGTATTTCAGCGTCAAGGAAGCGGTATTCCCGTTCGCCAAGTTCCCGGGTGTGGATCCGATCCTTGGGCCGGAAATGAAATCTACCGGTGAGGTCATGGGTGTCGGCGACAGCTTCGCCGAGGCGTTCGCCAAATCACAGGTGGGTGCAGGGGAAGTGTTGCCCAGCGGGGGGTATGCTTTCCTCAGCGTTCGCGAAGATGACAAGCCGTTCGTCGCTGACGTGGCACGCGACCTGATCGAATTGGGCTTCGAGGTGGTGGCTACCAGTGGCACCGCTCGGGTGATCGAGGCGGCGGGCCTCAAGGTTCGGCGCGTGAACAAGGTCACCGAAGGGCGTCCGCACATCGTCGATATGATCAAGAACGATGAAGTACGGTTGGTGATCAACACCACTGAAGGCCGTCAGTCGATTGCCGACTCCTATTCGATTCGTCGCAATGCGCTGCAGCACAAGGTCTACTCGACCACCACGCTCGCTGGTGGTCAGGCCATCTGCATGGCACTGAAATTCGGTCCTGAACGGACGGTGCGCCGCCTTCAGGATCTGCACGCAGGAATCTGATGATGAAATATCCAATGACCAGGCAGGGCGCCCAGGCGCTCGAAGACGAGCTCAAGCATCTGAAGACGGTCATGCGGCCGCAGATTACCCAGGCGATCGCCGAAGCCCGTGAGCTAGGCGATCTCAAGGAGAACGCCGAGTACCACGCGGCCCGTGAGCAGCAGGGCATGGTCGAGGCGCGCATTCGCGACATCGAGGGGCGTCTGGGTAACGCTCAGGTAATTGATGTCACAGCTATTCCGCACACCGGCAAGGTGATCTTCGGTACCACCGTCGAGATCGCCAATGTCGATACCGACGAATCGGTTGTCTACCAGATCGTGGGTGAGGATGAAGCGGATATCAAGGTCGGCAAGATCAACGTTACATCCCCGATCGCTCGCGCTCTGATCGGCAAGGAAGAGGGTGATGTTGTGGCAGTCCACACGCCCAGTGGCGTGGTGGAATACGAAGTTGTCGAGGTTCGGCATCTGTGACGGCTTCTGCCCCGCTGCCTGCGGTACGTAGCGGCCGGGTAGCCTGGCAGCTGGCCCAGACGTTGTGGGTCGGCGGGGCCTGGATGCTGCATTTTGTGCTGCTGCCCGCGCTGGAGCGTTTCGGCCTGGCACCGTTTCTGGTAGAGGAAATAGGCGCCTTCATGCGTCCCCTGGTGGCAAGCTTCGCAGCCATATGTGCGCTGCTTCAGGGGATCATCTGTTGGAGCGCGCTGGGATCCGGTTGGTGGCGGGATACGCGGGGTCAGGTATTGGGGCTTGTTCTGGCGTCGGCAGCTGCACATCTAGCGGCCGGTTGGTGGTTCCAAGCGGAATACTGGGCGATGTTCAGCTTCCTGCTGCTGTGTTTTGCTGGCCTTGTACTGGTTCTGCAGCCGCGTCCGGATGAAACCGCCCGGTAGGTCGGGCGGTTCGGATGGCGATCAGAAATCCTTGTAACGGACCAGATTTGACAGGTTGGGATTGGCCTTCTTGTTGCGGCGCAGCAGGATTGCCATCTTGCCGATCACCTGCACCAGCTCGGCACCGCTCTGCGCGCAGATCTCATCGATCAGCGCCTGTTTGGTCTCACGGTCAGCCACGCTCAGCCGGATCTTGATCAGTTCGTGGTCGTTGAGCGCGCGTTCAATCTCGGCCAGCACGCCTTCGCTGGTTCCCTGTTCACTGACCAGCACCACTGGTTTGAGGTGATGGCCAATACGTTTGTAGGCTTTCTTCTGTTCGGAGCTGAGCGCCATAATGGTTGTATGCGTTCCCGTTCGATGGAGTGATCGCACTAGTTTAACCGGCGGCAAGGTCCGCTGCACGAGGTAATCCGTGGCTCGATCCAAGACCAGCAAAGGCTGGCTGAAAGAACATTTCGACGATCCCTACGTCAAGCAGGCACAGAAGGACGGGTATCGTTCGCGTGCCAGCTACAAACTGCTGGAAATTCAGGAAAAGGACCGTTTGCTGCGGCCGGGAATGACCGTGCTGGATCTTGGTGCTGCGCCCGGCGGGTGGTCGCAGGTTGCCAGTCGCCTGATCGGTGAAAAGGGCAGAATCATCGCCTCTGACATTCTTCCTATGGACAGCATTGCCGACGTCACCTTCATTCAGGGTGATTTCACCGAAGACGCCGTGTTCGAGTCGATCCTGGCAGCGATCGACGGTCAGCCTGTCGACCTTGTAATTTCGGATATGGCCCCCAACATGAGTGGTACGCCTGCGATAGATCAGCCCCGAGCCATGTACCTGTGTGAGCTGGCGCTGGACATGGCGGCCCGAACACTACGGCCTGGCGGGGATCTGCTGATCAAGGTGTTCCATGGCGAAGGCTTCGACGAGTATTTCCGTCAGATGCGCGATCAGTTCGACAAGTTGATGACGCGCAAACCGGGTGCATCACGGGACCGATCGCGCGAGACGTATCTTCTGGCACGCGGGTTCAAGGGTTAGAGCGGCGACACAGGGCGTTACACAGGCGAATCTGCCGCCCGGGTGGAAACTCGTGTAAGGTAGAACGTGTCATATCTCTATGATTTCAGTCAGGCTCAGTCGTCCAGGCGGCCAAGCAAGAGGGTAGCAATTTGAACGACATGGCGAAGAACCTCATTCTGTGGTTGATCATTGCCGCCGTGCTGGTCACGGTCATGAACAACTTCAGCAGTCCCGCTGAGCCCAATACTCTCAACTACACCCAGTTCCTTGAACTGGTCGAGGATCGTCAGGTTGAGCGCGTCACGGTGGACGGCTTCGAGATCACTGGCAAGCGTCGCGACGGTACCAATTTCACCACGATCCGCCCTGCAATCCAGGATAGCGGCCTGATCGGCGATCTTCTCGACAATGAAGTGATCATCGAAGGCAAGCAGCCCGAGCAGCAGAGCATCTGGACGCAGTTGCTGATAGCCAGCTTCCCGATACTGATCATCATCGCCATTTTCATGTTCTTCATGCGTCAGATGCAGGGCGGCGGCGGTGGCCGTGGCGGTCCGATGAGTTTCGGCAAAAGCAAGGCCCGCATGCTGTCTGAAGATCAGGTCAAAACCACTTTCGGCGATGTGGCAGGTTGCGACGAGGCCAAGGAGGAAGTCAGCGAACTGGTCGACTTCCTGCGCGATCCCGGCAAGTTTCAGCGCCTGGGTGGTCATATTCCCCGTGGTGTACTGATGGTGGGTCAGCCCGGTACCGGTAAGACCTTGCTCGCCAAGGCCGTTGCGGGCGAGGCCAAGGTTCCGTTCTTCACCATCTCCGGCTCTGACTTCGTGGAAATGTTCGTCGGTGTCGGTGCAAGCCGTGTCCGCGACATGTTTGATCAGGCGAAGAAGCACGCGCCCTGCATTATCTTCATCGATGAGATCGATGCGGTCGGGCGTCATCGTGGCGCCGGTATGGGCGGCGGTCATGACGAGCGTGAACAGACTCTGAACCAGTTGCTTGTCGAAATGGACGGCTTCGAAGCGAACGATGGCATCATCGTTATCGCAGCAACCAACCGTCCGGATGTGCTTGATCCGGCCCTGCTGCGTCCGGGTCGCTTCGATCGTCAGGTTGTGGTCGGCCTGCCGGATATCCGTGGTCGGGAACAGATCCTCAAGGTGCACATGCGCAAGGTGCCGTTGGGTGACGATGTGGTGCCTGGCAATATCGCTCGCGGGACGCCTGGCTTCTCCGGTGCAGATCTGGCGAACCTCGTCAATGAGGCGTCATTGTTTGCTGCCCGCGCCGGCAAGCGCCTTGTCGAGATGAACGAATTCGAGATGGCCAAGGACAAGATCATGATGGGCGCCGAGCGCAAATCCATGGTCATGTCGGACAAGGAGAAGCTCAATACGGCCTATCACGAGTCGGGGCATGCGATCGTCGGTCGGCTCGTGCCCGAGCACGACCCGGTCTACAAGGTGTCGATCATCCCGCGCGGCCGTGCGCTGGGTGTCACCATGTTCCTCCCCGAGGAGGATCGCTACAGCTTGTCCAAGCGTGCGCTGAACAGTCAGATCTGTTCGCTGTTCGGAGGCCGTATCGCCGAAGAGATGACGCTGGGATTCGAGGGTGTAACGACCGGCGCGTCGAACGACATCCAGCGGGCGACTCAGCTTGCGCGGAACATGGTGACCAAGTGGGGTCTGTCCGAAAAGCTCGGTCCGCTGATGTATGGCGAAGATGAGAATGAGGGCTACCTGGGTCGCGCTGGCGGCGGCCAGAATGGCAACATATCCGGCGAAACGGCGAAGATGATTGACCAGGAAGTGCGCAGCATCATCGATGACTGCTACGCCACCGCGCGTCGGCTGCTGGAAGAAAACCGTGACAAGCTCGATCTGATGGCCGAGGCGTTGATGAAGTATGAAACCATCGACACCGAGCAGATCAATGACATCATGTCCGGCAGGCCGCCTCGCGAGCCGAAGGGATGGAGCGGCGACGACCGGCAGGGTCCGAGCGCGCCGGTGGAGTCGGAGGATCCTGCTGACGAGCCGCGGCCAGGCCGCGATAAGCCCTCGGACGGTGGCGTCATCGGCGGGCCAGCCGGAGAGCACTGATACAAATGCAGTCCCGCCTAGCAAGCTCCCGGTTGCCGTGTGGCAGTCGGGAGCTTGATCTTTCCAGAGCCCATGTCATGGGCATCCTCAACGTTACCCCTGATTCGTTCTCCGATGGCGGCCGTTATGGTCGGCTTGACGAGGCGCTAAAGCATGCCGAGCGCATGTGTCTTGCGGGTGCAACCATGGTCGACGTGGGCGGCGAGTCGACGCGTCCTGGCGCTGCGGCTGTCTCGGTACAGGAGGAACTCGACCGGGTCGTGCCGGTGGTCGAAGCCGTCGCAAGCCGTCTGGACGTTGTCATATCGGTCGATACCAGTACCGCGCAGGTGATGACCGAGGCCGCGGCGGTCGGCGCCGGATTCATCAACGACGTTCGGGCGCTGCGCCGATCCGGTGCGCTCCTCGCTGCCGCAGACTCCGGTCTGCCTGTGTGTCTAATGCACATGCAGGGCGAACCCGAGACAATGCAGCAGGCGCCCGTTTACGCTTCGGTACTCGATGAAGTCAGCGCGTTCCTCGCGTCTCGGGTAGTGGCGTGCGAAACGGCAGGTATTGACCGTTCTCGCATCGTACTCGACCCGGGCTTCGGTTTCGGTAAATCCCTCGATCACAATCTGCAGCTGTTCGCCGAGCTGGAGAGGCTGCAGCCTGCGGGATTACCGATTCTCGTGGGCGTGTCACGCAAGAGCATGATTGGCCAGGTCCTGGACCGTCCAGTGAACGAGCGTCTGTACGGTAGCGTCGCCCTGGCAGCGCTGGCCGTTGCCAAAGGGGCTAGAATTATTCGCGTGCACGATGTCGCCGAAACGGTCGATGCGGTGCGCATGATCGAAGCGGTGCTGTCCGCCCGCTAAAACACCACAGCAACACATTACAGGACAGCGAAATGGAAAAGCGCTATTTCGGTACCGACGGCATACGAGGCCGCGTCGGCCAATATCCTATTACACCCGACTTCATGCTCAAGCTCGGCTGGGCCGTGGGCATGGCATTCAAACGGCACGGCCAGTGCCGGGTACTGATCGGCAAGGACACGCGGATTTCGGGTTACATGTTCGAGTCGGCACTGGAGGCAGGCCTCTCGGCCGCCGGAGCCCAGGTGCAGCTGCTCGGTCCGATGCCCACTCCTGCCATTGCCTATCTCACGCGAACCTTTCAGGCTGACGCCGGCATCGTGATCAGTGCATCGCACAACCCCTACTACGATAACGGCATCAAGTTCTTTTCGGTCGATGGCAGCAAGCTCCCGGACGACCTTGAGCTCGAGATCGAGCGGCTGGTCGAGGCGCAGATGGAGTTGGTCGGCTCCGACGAGCTGGGCAAGGTTGCCCGGGTCGAGGACGCATCGGGCCGTTACATCGAATACTGCAAGAGCAGTGTGCCGACCAGCACGCGCTTCCGTGAATTCCGGCTGGTGCTCGACTGCGCGCACGGCGCGACCTACAAGGTTGCGCCAAACGTGTTCCGCGAACTCGGTGCAGAGGTCGATGTCATAGGCGCGCAGCCGGACGGGCTGAATATCAACGCCGAGGTGGGGTCGACCGATCTGCGCGCGCTCAGCCAGCGGGTGGTGGAGACGGGTGCGGATATGGGTATCGCCTTTGACGGGGATGGTGATCGGGTGATGATGGTCGACAGCAGGGGTAATGAAGTCGACGGTGATGAGCTGGTGTACATCATTGCACGTGACATGCATGAGCGCGGTCTGCTCAACGGCGGTGTGGTGGGTACGCTGATGAGCAACCTTGGTCTGGAGCTGGGTCTACGGGAACTGGATGTGCCCTTCGTACGCGCCAAGGTCGGCGACCGCTACGTGATGTCGGAGCTGCGGGAGCGGGGCTGGCTGCTCGGCGGTGAATCCTCCGGACACATCCTCTGTCTGAACCATACCTCGACAGGAGATGGAATCATCGCGGCGCTCCAGATACTCAAGGCGCTTCAGCGTTCAGGGCTTCGCCTTGACGAGGCTTGCGAGCGGATGCGCAAGTGCCCGCAGAAGTTGATCAATGTGCGCTATCAGAAGGGCGCTCAGTCGCCTCTGACCGATCCGCAACTGCAGCAGGCCGTTGCCGAAACCGAAGCGCGTCTGGGGGAAACCGGCCGGGTGCTGTTGCGTCTTTCAGGTACCGAGCCGCTGATCCGTGTCATGGTCGAAGGTCAGGACGCCGAGCAGGTTCGAAACGAGGCCGAGGGGTTGGCTGAACAGGTGCGACGGCTGTTTGCGGCGCCCTGAAAAAGTCGTTGTTTCACTTGGGCAACTTGGTTAACATTGGCGCCCGCTTGGGCTGAGAGGTAGGCATGCGACGTTCGCTGGTCGCGGGAAACTGGAAAATGCACGGGACGCGCCACTCGGTGGAGTCCCTGCTCGCTGGTCTTAACCAGCAGGATTGGCCGGAACATGTCGATCTGATGATCGCTCCTCCAGCACTGTTCATCCAGCAATGCCGCGAGGCGTTGGAACGTTCGCCGATTCGACTTGCCGGTCAGAGTTGCGCTGCACAGGCCGAGCCTGGCGCGTTGACCGGTGAAATATCGCCCGCTCAGCTGCGTGATGCCGGGTGTGAATACGTCCTTGTTGGCCATTCGGAGCGTCGTAGCCTGTTTGGCGAAACTGACGAACAGGTTCGCCAGAAGTTCGCCGCCGCATTGGCATGCGGGCTACGCCCGGTGCTCTGTGTTGGGGAGACCCGTGAGCAGCGTGACGCTGGTGAGACGGCCGAGGTGGTAGGCCGCCAGCTGCAGATCGTTCTGGACGCGTTCGGTGTCGGTGGTCTGGCTCAAGGTGTCGTTGCGTATGAGCCGGTATGGGCCATCGGTACAGGTCTGACCGCTTCGCCCGAGCAGGCGCAGGAAGTTCATGGTATGATCCGCGCCCGATTGGCGATGCTCGATGATGAGCAGGCCCAGTGCGTACAGATTGTGTATGGCGGCAGTGTAAAGGCCGATAACGCCGAGGCGCTGTTTGCCATGCCGGATATCGATGGGGGGCTGGTCGGTGGAGCTTCTCTCAATGCAGATGATTTTGGCGCGATCGCTCGCGCCGCAGGACGAGTGTAATGATTGAAACCGTAGTCGTTGTAGTGCACCTGTTGGTGGCGATTGCTCTGGTCGGCCTGGTGCTGATGCAGCAGGGCAAGGGTGCCGACGCTGGCGCATCCTTCGGCTCCGGTGCGTCTGGCACGGTATTTGGCAGTCAGGGTTCGGCTACTTTTCTTAGCCGCTTGACAGCCGTGCTGGCGACTGTATTCTTTCTGACTTCGTTGGGTCTGGCCTATTATGCCAGCCACCAGGCGAACCAGATTCGTGATGCCGGTCTTCCCGATCCGGCCCTGCGAAGCGCACCGGCAGCGCCTGTCGCACCGGTGGTCAGCGAAGATATACCTGTTCTTGAAGAGCAGGTTCCTCAGGCCCCTGCGACGGATGATGTTCCTGCCGTCGAGTAAGCCTCACAGTTTTGCGGAAGTGGTGGAATTGGTAGACACGCTATCTTGAGGGGGTAGTGCCTCCGGGTGTATGGGTTCGAGTCCCATCTTCCGCACCAATCAGACAGGGCCTGCCTCGTGCAGGCCCTGCTTGTTTTCAGGGTCAGGTATGCCGGTTGTCTTGTTCGACAGCGGGGCGTATAATTCTTGCCCTAGATTCGACGCGGGGTGGAGCAGTCTGGTAGCTCGTCGGGCTCATAACCCGAAGGTCGTAGGTTCAAATCCTGCCCCCGCAACCAGTCAAGGCCCCTTTTCAGGGGCTTTTTGTTAGCTGTCTGGACTCCTTTTGGAGTGGCCAGAACCAGGATGGGCTTTAGGCCCATTTTTTATTCATGCGATGAAAGGACGGTGAATTTGTCCGGCAAAGTATCCGAGTTGGAGGCCTTGTTGGCCCCGATTGTCGAGGCTTTGGGCTATCGTTGTTGGGGTATCGAATATCTGTCCCAGGGACGCCATACGTTGCTACGTGTGTATATCGATCATCCCGAAGGTGTCAGCGTCGAGGCCTGCGCCGCGGTCAGCCGCCAGGCTAGTGCCGTGCTTGATGTGGAAGATCCGATTTCGGGCGACTACACCCTTGAGGTTTCCTCACCGGGTATGGATCGGCCGTTGTTCACGCTTGAGCAGTTCGCCGAAAGTATCGGCGAGCAGGCCAAGATCAGATTGCGCGTCCCCTATGAAGGGCGGCGGAATTTTCAGGGTGTCATACGCGGTGTAGAAGGCGACGAAGTCGTATTGCAGGTAGAGGATCATGAGTACCTCCTGCCCATCGACTCGATCGACAAGAGCAATATCATCCCGCGGTTTTGAGCATAGTTCGGGCTCCAGTGGCCCCAATGGATGGCGTTAGGCGAGGCATACGATGAGCAAAGAAGTGCTGCTGGTTGTGGAATCCGTTTCCAATGAGAAAGGCGTACCACCCGGGGTGATATTCGAAGCCCTGGAACTGGCGTTGGCTACGGCCACCAAGAAGCGCTACGAAGACGAGGTCGACGTTCGTGTGGTGATCAACCGCAGCACCGGCGCCTACGACACCTTCCGCCGCTGGACCGTGGTGCGCGACGAGGACTTCGAAGAGCCTGACATGCAGTTGACGCTCGACCAGGCGCAAGCTCGTGATGAATCTCTGAACTACGGCGATGTGATCGAAGAGAAGATCGACTCGGTCGAATTCGGCCGTATCGCTGCGCAGATCGCCAAGCAGGTTATCGTGCAGAAGGTGCGCGAAGCAGAGCGTGCCCAGGTCGTCGATGCCTACCGCGACCGTCTTGGCGAAATCATCAGCGGTACCGTGAAGAAGGTCACCCGCGACAGCGTCATCGTCGATCTCGGCAACAACGCTGAAGCGGTATTGCCGCGTGAAGAAATGATCCCGCGCGAGACATTCCGTACCGGCACGCGTATCCGTGCGTTGCTCAAGGATATCCGCACGGAGAATCGCGGTCCGCAACTGGTGTTGTCGCGTAGCTGTCCGGAAATGATCATCGAGTTGTTCCGCATTGAAGTGCCGGAAATCGCCGAAGAGTTGATCGAGGTGATGGGTGCGGCCCGTGATCCAGGCTCGCGAGCGAAGATCGCCGTGCGCTCGAAGGACAAGCGTATCGACCCGCAAGGTGCCTGCATCGGCATGCGCGGCTCGCGCGTTCAGGCCGTATCCGGGGAGCTCGGCGGTGAGCGCGTCGATATCGTGCTGTGGGACGACAATCTCGCTCAGTTCGTTATCAATGCGATGGCGCCGGCCGAGGTTGCATCAATCATTCTCGATGAAGACACCCATACGATCGACATCGCCGTTGCCGAGGACAATCTGGCCCAGGCTATCGGGCGTAGCGGGCAGAACGTGCGCCTCGCCAGCCAGTTGACCGGCTGGACGCTGAATGTGATGACCGAAGAAGCTATTCGCGAGAAGCAGGAAGCGGAAACCGGCGACATCCTGCGTAACTTCGTCGAAGAGCTGGATGTCGACGAAGAGCTGGCACAGATGCTGGTCGAGGAGGGCTTCACCTCGCTCGAAGAAATCGCCTATGTGCCGATGGAAGAGATGCTGGACATCGACGGCTTTGACGAGGACATCGTCAACGAGCTGCGGGCCCGGGCGAAGGACCGCCTTCTGACCAGGGCGATCGCCAACGAGGAGAAGCTCGAGCAGGCCCAGCCTGCCGAAGATCTGCTTGGTATGGAAGGAATGGACCGTGCGTTGGCCTTTCAACTTGCCGCCAAGGGTGTGGTGACGATGGAAGACCTGGCTGAACAGTCGGTCGACGACCTGCTGGAAATCGAAGGTATGGACGAAGCGCGTGCCGGCGAGCTGATCATGGCCGCTCGGGCGCCCTGGTTTGAATAACCGGTCGGCGAGCACTACCACGCTGCGGAAACGCACGGACCCGACTGAGGAGAGAAGTTAATGGCGGAAGTGACGGTCAAAGAATTGGCTCAGGTAGTAGGCACTCCGGTTGAGCGCCTGCTGCAGCAGATGCAGGAAGCCGGATTGAAGCAAACCAGCCCGGACCAGCAGGTCTCGGATGACGAGAAGCAGGCGCTGCTGGCTTACCTCAAGAGCGCGCATGGCGACGCTGGCGGCGAGCCGCGCAAGATTACCCTCAAGCGCAAGACCATGAGCACGCTCAAGGTCGCAGGGAGCAAGACGGTAAATGTTGAGGTGCGGAAGAAGCGCACCTACGTCAAGCGTGACCCTGCAGACGCGGAAGCGGAGCGGCAGAGGGAGCAGGAAGAATTGCGTCTGGCCGAAGAGGCCCGCGTTGCGGCCGAAAGCGAGGCCCGGCGTCAGGCCGAGGAAGCGGCGCGTCAGGCAGAAGAAGCCGAGCGCCAGGCTGCCGAGCAGGCGGCTGTCGCCTCAGCTGAACCTGCAGCGCCTGCTGCGGTCACTCCTGAGCCGGCGATCATTCCCGAGCCGGTTGTAGCGCCTGCGCCGCCACCGTCTGAGCATCCGAAGAAAAAAGAAGAACATCGTCGCAAGCCGACCCGTGCGGAAGATGAGGACGAACGTAATCGTCGTCGTGCCGGCGGCGGAAAGGACAAGGGCCGTAGCGCGCCTCGCGTCACTGAAGATGACGAGAGCATGGCGCGCCGTCGCGGCGGTGGTGGAAAGCTCAAGGCGCACAAGAAACGTAACCAGCACGGCTTCGAGAAGCCGACAGGACCGATAGTGCGAGAAGTAGTCATTGGTGAGACGATCACGGTTGCCGAACTGGCCCAGAAGATGTCGGTAAAAGCTGCCGAGGTCATCAAGTACATGTTCAAGAACGGCAACATGGTGACCATCAACCAGGTGCTCGACCAGGACACCGCGACCATCGTTGCCGAGGATATGGGCCACAAGGTCAAGCAGGTTCGTGAAAGCGCAGTCGAAGATGCGCTGGTCGAGTCCATGCAGCACGAAGGGGAAGAAGTCAGCCGGGCGCCGGTTGTGACCGTGATGGGCCACGTCGACCACGGTAAGACCTCGCTGCTGGATTATATCCGTCGAGCCAAGGTGGCGGCTGGCGAAGCAGGCGGCATTACCCAGCATATCGGTGCCTATCACGTAGAAACCGACCGCGGCATGGTCACGTTCCTCGACACGCCCGGCCACGCGGCGTTTACCGCCATGCGTGCCCGGGGTGCCAAGGCGACTGACATCGTGATCCTGGTGGTCGCGGCTGACGACGGCGTCATGCCGCAGACCGAAGAAGCGGTGCAGCATGCCAAGGCTGCCGGCGTCCCGCTGGTCGTTGCCGTGAACAAGATCGACAAGGAAGATGCGGACCCGGATCGTATCAAGAACGATCTGGCTGCACGTGACGTGATCCCGGAAGAGTGGGGCGGCGACACCATCTTCGTTCATGTCTCGGCCAAGGTCGGTACCGGCATCGACGAGCTGCTCGAAGCGGTTCTGCTTCAGGCAGAGGTTCTCGAGCTCAAGGCGCAGCCATCTGCGCCGGGCCGTGGTGTGGTCGTCGAGTCGCGTCTGGACAAGGGCCGTGGTCCAGTTGCCACCGTGCTCGTGCAGAACGGAACGCTGAGCCAGGGCGACATCGTGCTGGCCGGCGTCAACTATGGCCGGGTCCGCGCCATGTATGACGAGAACGGCGTACAGATCAAGCAGGCCGGGCCATCCATTCCGGTTGAAATCCTTGGCCTGGATGGCACCCCGGACGCCGGTGACGAGCTGACCGTTGTGCCTGACGAGAAGAAGGCGCGTGAAATCGCCCTGTTCCGTCAGGGCAAGTTCCGCGAGATCAAGCTGGCTCGTCAGCAGTCGGCGAAGCTCGAAAACATGTTCGACAACATGGGCCAGGGCGAGAAGAAGACGCTCAACATCGTCATCAAGGCCGATGTGCGTGGTTCGCTGGAGGCGTTGCAGGGTTCGCTGTCCGAGCTGGGCAACGACGAAGTTCAGGTCAAGATCGTTTCCGGCGGTGTCGGTGGTATCACCGAGACCGATGCGAACCTGGCGCTGGCGTCCAATGCGGTCCTCTTCGGCTTCAACGTTCGTGCTGACGCCACCGCGCGCAAGATCGTCGAGAATGAAGGCCTCGATCTGCGCTACTACAGCGTGATCTACGAGATCATCGACGACGTCAAGAAAGCGCTGTCCGGCATGCTCGGCAGCGACGTTCGCGAGCAGATTCTGGGCGTGGCTGAAGTGCGCGACGTGTTCCGCTCACCCAAGTTCGGCGCTGTCGCTGGTTGTATGGTCATCGAGGGGGTCGTCTATCGAAACCGACCGATCCGCGTACTCCGCGAAGACGTGGTGATCTACGAAGGCGAACTCGAGTCGCTGCGTCGCTTCAAGGATGATGTAGGCGAAGTGCGTAACGGCATGGAATGCGGTATCGGCGTGAAGAACTACAACGATGTTCGGGTCGGTGACCGGATCGAGGTGTTCGAGCGCGTTCAGGTAGCGCGTACGCTCTAGATCCAGCTGGAAGCGCCAAGCGAGAAGCGACAAGCGGTCCGAGAGGGCCGTTTGTCGTCTGTTGAGCCCCATGCCGGTGCATCGGCCCCAGGTCGGCTCGAATATTCAATGGGCTTGCAGGTTGTAGCCTGCAGCTAGAGGTACATATGGCGAAAGAATACAGTCGTACCCAGCGCGTTGCGGATCAGATGCAGCGCGAGCTGGCCCTGCTGATCCAGCGCGAAGTGCGCGATCCGCGCCTGGGTATGATCACCGTGACCGCTGTGGATGCGAGCCGCGATCTGGCCCATGCCAAGGTGTTTTTCACCCTGCTCGGCAATGACTCCGACGAGGATGTCGCGCTCAATCGCGAGATTCTCAATGAAGCTGGCGGGTTCCTGCGTATGCAGCTGGGGCGCGTGATGAAGCTGCGCAGCATCCCGCAATTGCATTTTCACTACGACGAAAGTATCCGTCGTGGCGTTCATCTGTCTTCGCTGATCGATCGGGCTGTCGCCGAGGATCGTGAGCATCAGAAAGACGACAAGGAGTGACAGTGGCGGGTTCGCGTAGCAAGCGGCGGGATATCAGCGGGGTGCTGATCTTCGACAAGCCACTGGGCATGAGTTCGAATGCGGCGTTGCAGAAGGTGCGCTGGCTGTTCAATGCCAGCAAGGGTGGCCATACCGGCAGCCTGGACCCTCTGGCCAGCGGCGTACTGCCCCTGTGTCTTGGAGAGGCGACCAAGTTCTCCCAGTTCCTGCTCGATGCAGACAAGGTGTATGTGACTGAAGCACGCCTGGGCATGACGACGACGACCGGCGATGCAGAGGGTGATGTTCTGACGACCAGCCCGGTTTCGGTAACCGAAGCGGAGGTCCTACAGGTGCTACCACGCTTCACCGGCGACATCGAGCAGATTCCGCCGATGTACTCCGCGCTCAAGCATGAAGGGCAGCCGCTGTACAAGCTGGCGCGGGCGGGGGAGGTAGTGGAGCGCAAGGCGCGATCTGTTACCATACAGCGCTTGAAAATGCTGGGCCTGCAGGGCGACCGGCTGCAGCTTGAGGTGCACTGCAGCAAGGGTACGTACATCCGTACGCTGGTCGAGGACATCGGCTCGGCCTTGGGCTGCGGAGCGCATGTGTCACAGTTGCGCCGCACCGAGGCCGGCCCATTCGATCTGACCCGCTCGGTCACGCTCGAATCGCTTGAAGCGATGCATGCCGAGGGGGGCGCCGAGGCTCTCGATCAGCTGTTGCTGCCTAGCGACAGCGGACTGGGCGACTGGCCTGTCGTCAGGCTGACGGAACAGACCGCGTATTATCTGAATCATGGTCAGGCTGTCCGCGTACCGGGTAGCCCGGCGTTTGGCATGGTGCGGTTGTACGATCAGAATGATGTGTTCATCGGTATCGGCGAGATGACCGATGATGCCCGCGTCGCGCCCCGGCGTCTGATGCGATTCGAGCCCTGATCGGGGCTCGACGAAGTTGACCCGTTCGGGTCACAACGAGGGTGGCTGTCAACAGGCACGGTCATACCTCGATTTAAAACACGGGATTTCGCTCCCGGCCTGTTACCTCAGAGGAAAGCTGTCATGGCACTGAGCGTCGAAGATAAAGCTGCAATCGTAAACGAGTACAAGCGTGGGGAAGGTGACACCGGTTCTCCGGAAGTCCAGGTAGCTCTGTTGACCGCAAACATCAACAAGCTGCAGGGTCACTTCAAGGACAACAAGAAGGATCACCATTCCCGTCGCGGTCTGATTCGCATGGTCAACCAGCGCCGCAAGCTGCTGGACTACCTGAAGTCGAAGGACCTTGCTCGTTACAGCAGCTTGATCAGCAGTCTGGGTCTGCGTCGCTAAGCGACCGCCCCCTTTGGACATGTCCGGGCCGATACCCGGACATGCCCAGGATTCCGCCCGAAGGCAAGACAAGAGAAGAGAGAAGACAAGTGAAACCTGTAATCAAGCAATTCAAGCTGGGTAACAGCACGATTACCCTGGAAACCGGTCGCATCGCCCGTCAGGCCACCGGTGCCGTACTGGTCAGCATCGATGACGCCGTCAGCGTACTGTGCACTGTGGTCGGCGCGAAGAACGCCGACGCCGGACGCGACTTCTTCCCGCTGTCTGTTCACTACATCGAAAAAACCTACGCCGCCGGCCGCATCCCCGGCGGTTTTTTCAAGCGTGAAGGCCGCCCGACCGAGAAGGAAACCCTAACCTCGCGTCTGATCGACCGTCCGATCCGTCCGTTGTTCGCTGAAGGCTTCATGAACGAAGTGCAGGTTGTCTGCACCGTCGTCTCGACCGACAAGACCACTGATCCCGATATCGCAGCGCTGCTCGGTACCTCGGCGGCGCTGGCTATCTCCGGTCTGCCGTTCAACGGACCGATCGCCGGAGCCCGGGTCGGCTTCGACCAGAACAATGGCTACATGCTCAACCCCAATTACGAGCAGTTGAAGGCTTCGCGCCTGGACATGATCGTCGCCGGCACCGAAGAAGCCGTGTTGATGGTCGAGTCCGAAGCGCAGGAACTGACCGAGGACCAGATGCTCGGCGCCGTGCTGTTCGCCCACATGGAATTCCAGCCAGCCATCGAGGCTATCAAGGAACTGGCCGCGGAAGCCGGCAAACCCGCATGGGACTGGCAGGCAGCACCTGAAAACACCAGCCTGCTCGATGCTATCCGCAGCGGCTTCGGCTCCGGCATTTCCGATGCCTATACCATCACCGACAAGCAGGCTCGTTACACCCGTCTGGGCGAGCTGCGTGATCAGGCGATCGCTCAACTGTCCGGTGACGAGGAAGGCAAGCCGTCCAAGGGCGAGGTCAAGGACGCTTTTGGCGAGATCGAGTACCGTACGGTTCGCGAGAGCATCGTCAACGGTAATCCGCGTATCGACGGGCGCGACACCAAGACCGTGCGCCCACTGAATATCGAAGTCGGTGTGCTCAACCGCACCCATGGTTCCGCACTGTTCACCCGCGGCGAGACTCAGGCGCTGGTCGTCACCACGCTGGGTACCGCACGTGATGCGCAGCTGCTCGACACGCTGGAAGGCGAGCGCAAGGACCCCTTCATGTTCCACTACAACTTCCCTCCCTATTCGGTGGGTGAAGCGGGTCGCATGGGTGGTACCGGTCGCCGTGAAATCGGCCATGGTCGTCTGGCGCGTCGCGGTATCGCTGCCGTCATGCCCGACATGGACCAGTTCCCCTACAGCATCCGTGTGGTCTCCGAGATTACCGAGTCCAACGGCTCGAGCTCCATGGCTTCGGTCTGCGGTGCCTCGCTGGCTCTGATGGATGCCGGCGTGCCGCTCAAGGCTCCGGTGGCTGGTATCGCCATGGGTCTGGTCAAGGAAGGCGAGAAGTTCGCCGTTCTGACCGACATCCTCGGTGACGAAGATCACCTGGGCGATATGGACTTCAAGGTGGCTGGTACCGAGAAGGGTGTCACCGCGCTGCAGATGGACATCAAGATCAACGGTATCACCGAAGAGATCATGGAAATCGCGCTGCACCAGGCGCATGACGCCCGTCTGCACATCCTCAAGCAGATGAACGAAGTACTGCCGGAATCGCGCAAGGAGCTGTCCTCCAACGCGCCGACCATGATCAGCATGAAGATCGACGCCGAGAAGATTCGTGACGTTATCGGCAAGGGTGGCGCAACCATCCGCGGGATCTGCGAAGAGACCGGTGCGTCGATCGACATTACTGATGACGGCACAGTGAAGATCTTCGCTGCCAGCAAGGACGCTGCCAATGCTGCCAAGGCACGGGTAGACGGTATCACCGCTGAAGCCGAGATTGGCAAGATCTACACCGGCAAGGTTGAGCGTATTGTCGATTTCGGCGCGTTCGTCAGCATCCTGCCGGGCAAGGACGGCCTCGTTCACATCTCGCAGATCGCAAACCAGCGTATCGAGAAGGTGACCGACGTCCTGCAGGAAGGCCAGGAAGTTCGCGTGCTGGTGCTCGACGTGGACAACCGTGGCCGTATCAAGCTGTCGATGAAGGACGTTGAAGCAGCCGAAATCAGCGGCGTCTGATCACTGGCTGAAAAGAGAGCCCCGGTCTATCCGGGGCTTTTTTATGCCCGGCGTACCCATGGCGCTTGGCGCGCTGGGCCAAACAGGGCAGCATGGGTGCACAGAACAGGAGACCAAGCATGATCAATCAATCTGAATCGTTCCGCTGCAGCGGCTGGCTGAAAGGAGCAGGTCGCACGCTCGCCGTGGTTGCACTCGGGATCAGCGCCGGCGCCTGGGCGGCAGACCCCATCGAGGAAGGCGTGGATTATCAGGTGATCCAGTCAGGCGACGGCGTAACGACCGAAGGTGTGGTGCGCGTGGAGGAGTTTTTTGCCTACGGCTGCCCGCACTGTCACCATCTTGAAGAGCCGCTGGAGGCCTGGGTCGAGAAGGCTGGCGACACCGTAGCGTTGATCCGGTATCCGTTGCCGTTCAGTGAGAACAGCGTGGCTCCGACTACGGCGTTCTACGCTGCGCAGCAGGTGCTGGAAGCGGAAGGCAATGCGGCCACGTTGGCGAAGATTCACGGTCCCGTATTTCATGCTATTCACGAGGAACGTCGCCTGTTCGCCAACGCCGAGGAAGTACGACAGTTCTATGCCGAGCAGGGTGTAGAGGTGTCCGCGGAGTCGTTTGCCCGGGTACATGGGCAATCGGCCGAGGCGCTGGCTCGCAAGGCCTATAAAACGTTCCAGACCACACAGGCTCGAGGCGTACCGACGCTGGTCATTGACGGCCGTTATGTGGTCGGTGGAAAGGGGCCGGAACGGACCGTCGAAATTGTCGACGCACTGGTGGCGAAGGTGAAGGCGGAGAACTGAGCCAGCGCGGCGCCTCGAAGCGCCGCTTCGCTGCCTAATTTACCGTGGGAGGACCGACACTACCTTGCGTGGGTCGAAGTCTTCCCAGCTTCCGTTTCGGATAGTTCCGTCGGCCTGTTCCAGCTCGATTGCGCCGTGAGTGCGCAAGGTGCGAACCACTTTCTCGAACTCGTCCTCCGGGACGGTGCTGCCGAGGTCTACAGCGACATGTATACCCGCTTTGCGCTCGGTCACGTCACCGTCATGGACCTCGGCGTGCTCCTCAACGACCTCGTCTGCTTCCGAGTCGGTGTCTGTCGACCGCATGGCGCCCATCAGCGAGCCGGTGTAAGCGCCGATTCCGGCGCCTATCGGGACGCCCAGCGGGCCGGCAACCGGCGTGGCAGCGATGCCCGCTACCGCGCCGACTACCGCACCGATCCCACCACCTGCCAACGCGCCTTTGCCGGAATCTCGTGAGCCCGGTGAAGCCGCTTCGTCCCCGCCGATCGGATAGATGTCATGCTGCCCATCCGGGTTGACATAAAAATGAGTCATCCGATCTTCAGGAAACCCCGCATCGCGTAATGATGCAATAGCTTCCAGGGCGTGCTCCTGGTCTGGCATTAGCGCCGCTATGATGGTGCTCATGAGATCACCTCCGAACATGGTTCTGCAGCAGTGATTGTTCTGCTTTCGACCCTGCTCGGTCGCTTTCATTCCACGAACAGGGCCGGCACGCCGCACAATCCGTGCTCCTCGCTGCTCAAGCCGCCCGGCATGGCCCGGATTGTCCCCACCTTCGATGATCGCGCAGCGCTGTCCTAGAGCCATCGGGCACGACGCGGTCATCTCGCCATGCAGCCCCTCCATTCACCTTCTAGACTTGCAAGAGAATGTTTAAACGTTGTCTCAGCCTTCGAATCGATTAAAGGGGTATGCAATGCCGGAGTATTACATTTGCTGCAGCGATGCCACCAAGCGCGACTGCCACGAGCATGTACGCATCAGGCTGGATATCGTCGATCTTACTGAGGAGCAGATCGATGCGATCGAACAGGGTCAGGCGTTCCCGGTGTCGAAAGCACAGGTAGAGGCGAGCGATCTGGAGCTCGATGGTGAGCAGCAACGATCCCTGGAGGCGCAGGGCTGGGTGTCCTGGCATGTGGACATCGAAGCGGTGTGCGACCCCTGTGCTACCGAAGCCGATTGATGCGTCGTCTGTTCATCGGTATCGAGCTGCCGGACGCTCTGAAAATCGCGGTCCGGGAGGCGTGCGCCGGCTACCCGGCGTCCCGCTGGCAGCAGAGCTCCCAGCTGCACCTCACGCTTCGGTTCCTCGGTCAGGTTCCTGATCACCATGCGGCGACCCTGGACGCCGTGCTTCAGACCATCGAAGCAGAACGCTTTGAGCTGGCCATCGCCGGGGTCGGGTGTTTTGGCAGCGTCCAGGATCCGAGAGTACTTTGGGCCGGCGTGGCCCCCACCGCTCCGTTGGAAACGCTGCATCGTCAGGTCGATGACGCCCTGCCGCTTGGGCTGGCTTCGGATGGGCGGGAATTTCGGCCCCATGTAACGCTGGCCCGCCTTCGCCCCCAGGGCGTGCCGGCGGACGACTGGTTGCGTCGTTACGCCGATCTCTGCTCGGCTCCCTCAGTCATTACCGAGTTCGCCTTGATATCCAGCGTCGCTACTGCGGAGGGTTCGCAGTACACGGTCATCGGTCGCTATCCGCTTGCCTGAACCGGTGCACTGGATCTGGTCCTCCAGCGCCGTGTGCGCGTCCGTTTCATAAAAAGGAGATGCTGCATGTTCTTCGAGTCATGGGAGGGGGTAATTCGTACCCTTACAGTCGGGCCGCTGGCCTACCTGAGTCTGCTTCTGCTTTTGCGCGTGTCGGGCAAGCGAACGTTGTCCAAGCTCAATGCGTTCGACCTTATCGTCACCGTGGCGCTGGGCTCCACTTTGGCAACCGTGCTGCTTTCCAAGGACGTTCCGCTGGTCGAGGGCGCCGCCGGCTTCGCTGTGCTGATTGTCGCTCAGTACGTGATCACAGCCCTGTCGGTCCGTTTTGCATGGGTGCGGCGTATCGTCAAGTCTGAGCCCCGGCTGCTCTACTATCGCGGAGGCTGGCTGGACGATGCCCTGCGGCGTGAGCGAGTTACTCAGAAGGAGGTGCTGGCAGTCGCGCGGTCGAGTGGCTTCGCCGACCTCAGGGAGGTAGACGCAGTCATCCTGGAAACCGACGGCAGTCTGAACGTACTTGGCAAGGTTGAAGCGGTAGGGCTGTCCACGCTGTATGACGTCAAGGGGCATCCAGATGAAGCCGGACACCCACTCGCCTAACGCTCGCTTCGTCAGATAGACGGAATTTTCCCCGCTCAGGGCTATCTCACGTAGGCGCTGATGAGCTCCACACCCGGCTCATCGTCAACCGGGCTTAACGCCCTGGATTCGGGAGTGCCGATGTCTAGCCTTTATTCCATACCCGGCGATCAGCAACTGGTCCCGCATGATTGTGCGAGCGGTACCGTGCGCTCGCTGTATCGATCGATGCTGGAGACGCCTGATCATCCGGAACACAAGAACGAAGCGCGCGAGTTCCTCAACCAGCAACTGCAGCGCGCCGCGCACCTGACGGACGATATGCCATCGGATCCGGCCGCTTTGCTGGGCTGGATGGAAAGTCGCGCGCAACGGGTCGGCGAACAGTATGCCGATTACCTGGAGCAGCGCAAGGCCGGCCACCCACGGCGTTTTTTCAGCTGCCGTTCACACGCCCTATGGTTCCTTCAGCAGGTCGCACCGACCAAGCTGGTCGACGGCGCCTGGCTGTATGGAGTTTTACAGCACTGGCAGGACAGCCGCTTTCATCCGCTACTGCGCACCTACCTCGAAGAGCTGGGCGACGGCGATCCGGCTCAGAATCACGTGGTCCTGTACCGGAAGCTGCTGGCCACTACCGGTTGCGAGCCGTTGCCTGATCTGGCTGACGAACTCCATGTGCAGGGTGCCGTGCAGCTGGCGCTCGGGTACCACGCCGACGAGTTTCTTCCCGAGCTCATCGGATACAACCTGGGTTACGAGCAGCTCCCGCTCCATCTGCTGATCAGCGCGTTCGAGCTCAATGAGCTGGATATCGATCCGTACTACTTCACGCTGCATGTAACCATCGACAATGGCAGTACCGGCCATGCGCGCAAGGCCGTTCAGTCGGTGCTCGATGGCATACCGGTCGCGGGTGACAGCGAGGTGTTCCTCGAGCGTGTCAACAATGGCTACAAGCTGAACGACGTCGGCCTGGGCTCTGCAGCGATCATCGAGAGCTTCGACCTTGATCAGGAGCTGATCGACATGCTCGAACGCAAGCGTGTATTCGGTCAGCACATGCACTCCGATTACTGCAGGATCGAAGGGCGAACGGTGAACCAGTGGCTGTCGGAGCCAGGTCTGGCCAGACAGTTCCTCGCAGCCTTGCAGAATCGCCACTGGATCAAGCGAGGCGAGGATCCGCGCGCGAGTCGTTTCTGGAATCTTGTTGACGGTCCGGACGCGCTGATGTTCGGCGTGTTCAGCCCCTTCGAGAAGCAGCTGCTTCATGACTGGATCGCCGACGGCTGGTTCGGCGAGCCGAGCAGTCGGCCGGCCAGCGGTGCAAAGCCCGCGCCCTTCCGCCCGGCACGGCGCAAACGCGGTGGAAGCAGTGCGGCCAGCTCGCCCCCGGACCCGGTCACCAGCGTCGGAACCGAACCAGATCCGGACGTGTCGCAGTTGCAGGCAGAGTTGTCCCTGCTGACTCCCGCCGAGCGCGTGCAGCGGCTCATGGATCTCATGTCACCGGGCACTCATGCGACCCCGGCAGGGCTGTACGCCACGCGCCTGTTCGCAGAAATGATAGATCGAGGATGAGATGACCACTTCCGAAGGACTTGCCGGTTTGCCAACGTTCGATGCACCTGGGGACAAGGGACCTTCCAACGCCGACCAGGCGCTTGTCGAGTTGGGGCGGTATCTTTCCAGTGCAGGCTATCAGCACGTAGCCATCACGCCGCTCAGCCACGCGCACAACAACCAGCGATCCGGCAACGGCACGGCGCGCGATCTGCGGGATATCTTCGGCTGGAGCCGGCCGTTTCGGCGGGAAATGGTGACGCCCTTCGAGTTCGAACTGATGCAGTCGGCGGAAATTCTGACTGCTCACGGTGAGCTGTGGCGTAGCAGGGTACGCTGGTCAACGCTGGGGACGCTGCTCTGCGCCCATTCGGCGTATCCAACGGACGCTGCGGAAGCTGTGTTTTTCGGCCCTGACACCTACCGCTTCGCGCAGGTCATCGAGCGCCACCTGGAGCGCCATGCTGGTACGGTGCGCCGCGCGGTCGACATCGGCTGCGGCTCGGGGGCCGGGGCACTGCTGATTGGGCAGGCCTGCCCCGCAGCGGAAGTAGTTGCGCTCGACATCAATCGTCAGGCGCTGCGCCTGACCGGGGTCAATGCCGCGCTCGCCGGACTGGAGAATGTCGTGCCCGCGTACAGCAACCTGTTGCAGGACGTCGAGGGCGATTTCGACCTGATAGTTGCCAACCCACCCTACATGCTCGATCCGCAACAGCGCGCCTATCGTCATGGCGGTGGGAGGCTGGGCGCGGGCCTTTCACTGAAAATAGTGGACGCCGCGCTCAACCGGCTCGCGCCTGGTGGTACGTTGCTGCTCTACACCGGGGTTGCGATGGTCAATGGCCGGGACCCTTTTCTGCAGGCGCTGCAGCAACGACTGTCCAGCCTGCCCTGCGCCTGGCGTTATCGTGAGCTTGACCCTGATGTATTCGGCGAGGAATTGCTCAAGCCCGTTTACAGCGAAGTCGAACGCATCGCAGCCGTCGCCCTGACACTTCACGCCTGAATACCGTGCGGGCCGGCGTGCCCGCACATCGCAGCGGCTTATCCGCGCATTCACCCGACTGGAGGAGGAATGGAGTACATCCACCCATTCGCGAACTGGAGCGCAGGCATCCTGGCAGCCATCGGTATCGCGCTCATCCTGTTCATGGCCTTGTACTCGCTGTTCGCTGCATGCAAGCACCTCATTCGTCACGATGCGGACACGGCCGAGGTCTTCAACGAAGTGCGGCAGCGACTTGGGCGTGGCATATTGCTGGGCCTGGAATTTCTCATAGCTGCCGATATCATGTTGACCGTGGCCGTCGAGCTATCTTTCGAGACGGTCGGCATGCTCGTCGTCATCGTTCTGATCAGGAGTTACCTTAGCTTCACTCTCGAGGTCGAACTCACCGGCAAATGGCCGTGGGAGAAGAGACGCGAAGCAGAACAGCGCCCGTCCGACGAAGTCGGTCAACAATGACAATTCGACCGCAGGAACGCTTCCCCGATGGACAATGCGCCACCAGTACTGGTATCGATCAACGCTGCCACGTCACGCCGCCTCAGGGTGGGTCGACGGCTCGTCAACACCGGGCACTTCAAGGAACCGGTCAATGTTCCGACGCTGATCGCTGCAGTGGGCATACCCGGCGATTACATAGGCAACGCCAGGCTCCATGGCGGACTCGACCAGGCCATCTACCTCTACAGCATGGAGGACGTAGCCTGGTGGGAGCGGTTGCTTCGACAACGGTTGTCCCCTGGGTTTTTCGGGGAGAATCTGTCGATCAGTCACTGGTGGCCGAAACCACGCATCGGTGACAGGGTCGCCGTAGGCGATGTGCTGCTTGAGATCACATCGCCGCGTACACCTTGTGCCACGCTGGATGCAAGAGTGGGAATGCCCGGCTTTCTGCGCACCTTCATCAAGGCCGAGCGCTGCGGAGCCTATGCCAGGGTGCTGCGCCCCGGGACCATCCGGCCTGGTGATGACATCGTCATATCTCCGGCTCCCGAAGCATGGCCCACCGTGGCCGAAGTGTTCCGTTACTGGCACGGGCTAGGCACCGACGAGCGTCTGTTGCGACGCATGCTTCAGGCTCCGCTGGCAGAGCGCATCCGTGAGCGGGTGTTGAGACGTCTGGCCGAATTCTCGCCGGTCTGACTGCGCGGCTGATAGCATAAGGGCCTGCAATCGAATCGGGGAAACCACATGGAACATCGTTGGCTGGCGCTTGGCGCCGTGCTGCTTTCAAGTACCGCCGTTGCGGCACCGTGCGACGACCTCGAAGAGACCGTTGAGCGCAATGCCTGTCTGCATCAGGAAGTGGCCAAAGCCGAGGACGAACTGGACCGCTATCTGGAAGCGAGTCGCCGCCAGATAGCCGACTCGACTGACGCCGTGGTCTCGATGGAGGCGGCCCATGGAGCCTGGCTGCGTTATCGCGACAGTCACTGTCTGGCGGTCTACGATCTCTGGGGCGACGGTAGCCTGCGTGGCGCGCAACTGGCGGCATGTCTGCTTGAACATACGCAGCGCCGCACCCATGACATCTGGAGTGTCTATCTGGCGCCCCAGGACAAGCCCGAGGGCATTCTGCCCGAGCCGGCGCGTTCGGACACCCGCTGACAATCCGCCATGAACCTTTACCAGGGGCTTGCCGATCTGGTGCTCACCGTCCATGTGCTGGTGGTGGCGTTTGTCGTGCTCGGCCTGATGATGGTGGTACTCGGCAACATGCTTGGCTGGCGCTGGGTAAACAGTCCGCTATTCAGACTGGCGCACCTGGCTGTCATTGCCATCGTGGTAGCGGAAGCCTGGCTGGGCATTGTCTGTCCGCTGACGACACTCGAACGGTGGTTGCGCGTCAGGGCCGGAATTGACGGGCACGACGGAGGGTTTATCGAATACTGGCTGCAACGGCTACTGTATTACCAGGCGCCGGACTGGGTCTTCACGCTGGTCTATACCGTGTTCGGATCGCTGGTGCTGGCCAGCTGGTGGCTGTTTCCGCCGCGCTGGGGGCGGCGGAAACGCGGACCTTGATCTGATCAGTTGCGTTCCAGCGCCAGTGCGACCCCCTGCCCGCCGCCGATGCACAAGGTTGCCAGACCTTTCTTGGCGTCGCGACGGATCATCTCGTGCAGGAGGGTAACCAGCACGCGGCATCCCGACGCGCCGATTGGGTGCCCCAGCGCAATGGCGCCGCCGTTGACGTTCACCCGGTCCATATCCCATTTGAGTTCGTGGGCTACCGCCAACGCCTGGGCGGCAAAGGCTTCGTTGGCCTCGATGA
This sequence comes from Halopseudomonas nanhaiensis, assembly GCF_020025155.1. NCBI lineage: Bacteria > Pseudomonadati > Pseudomonadota > Gammaproteobacteria > Pseudomonadales > Pseudomonadaceae > Pseudomonas > Pseudomonas nanhaiensis. The sequence continues at coordinate 3,159,042 of NZ_CP073751.1, read as the reverse complement.
GATCGAGGTCCGCTACTTGCCAGCCCGCCCGCTCAAGACAACGCAGGGTAGCGGATACCGGGCCGATCCCCATGATCGCCGGATCCACGCCCGCATTGGCCGCGCCCGCTATCCTGGCCAGCACCGGCAATCCAAGGTGGGCTGCCTTCTCGGCGCTCATGAGCATGACGCCAGCAGCGCCGTCATTGATGCTGGATGCATTGCCTGCAGTCACGCTGCCGTCCTTCTTGAAGGCCGGACGCAATTTCGCCAGCGACTCGCCGGTCGTCTCGGCACGCGGTCCTTCGTCGGTGATAACGCTTAGCGGATCGCCCTTTCGCTGTGGAACCAGCACGGGGGTGATTTCAGCATCAAAGCGCCCGGCCTGTTGCGCGGCTACCGCCTTGCGCTGTGAATTCGCCGCAAAGGCATCCTGCTCCTCGCGGGTGATGCCGTACTTGTCGACCAGGTTCTCGGCGGTGATACCCATGTGATAGCCGTTGAAGGCATCCCAGAGTCCGTCGTGCAACATGGTATCGAGCAGCTGGCCGTGCCCCATGCGCAAACCGGTTCGGGACTGGGGCAGCACATGCGGAGCGAGGCTCATCGACTCCTGCCCGCCAGCGATGATGATGTCGGCGTCGCCGCTGCGAATGGCCTGCGCGCCCAGTTGCAGAGCCTTGAGGCCCGAACCGCAGACCTTACTCACCACCATCGACGGGACGCTGTATGGCAGGCCAGCCAATACGGCAGCCTGGCGCGCAGGATTCTGTCCGGCGCCGGCGGTCAGCACCTGTCCCAGCATCACTTCGTCAACACTGGCTGGATCAATGCCGGTCTTTTCGAGCAGCGCGCGGATGACCGTGGCACCCAGTTCGTGGGCCGGCAGGGTGGCAAACTGGCCGCCAAAACTGCCGATAGCGGTGCGTGTGGCAGCGACGATAACGACGTCTCGCATGAACTGCTCCTCATGTCTCATTCGAAAGACAAACAAGGATAGAGGTAGCCGTCATGCAGGACAACCGATGACGCGCCGAGCGGCGCGCCATGGTGCGCGCTCAGCCGCGATTCTGGCGGTTGGCAATCAGTTCCTCGACGACAGCGGGATCGGCCAGTGTCGAGGTGTCGCCCAGCGAGTCCAGCTCGTCGCAGGCGATCTTGCGCAGGATGCGCCGCATGATCTTGCCCGAGCGGGTCTTTGGCAGGCCAGGTGTCCACTGGATGAAATCCGGCTTGGCGAAGGCACCCACCTGCTCGGCAACGAAGGCCTTGAGCTCCTTGACCAGATCATCGCTGGGCGTCACGCCACGCATCGGCATGACATAGGCATAGATGCACTGGCCCTTGATGTCGTGCGGGCAGCCAACGACTGCTGCTTCCGCGACGGCGTCATGCAGCACCAGAGCACTTTCCACCTCGGCGGTTCCGATGCGGTGCCCGGAAACGTTGAGCACGTCGTCCACCCGACCCGTGATCCAGTAGTAGCCATCCTCGTCGCGGCGTGCGCCGTCGCCGGTGAAGTAGACGCCCTTGTAGGTGGCGAAGTAGGTATCGATCAGGCGCTGATGATCACCGTAAACCGTGCGAATCTGGCTCGGCCACGAGCGCTTGATTACCAGATTGCCGCTGGCTGCACCATGCAGTTCGTTACCCTCGGGATCGTACAATGCCGGCTCGACGCCAAAGAAGGGCCGGGTCGCAGAGCCCGGCTTAAGGTCGGTTGCCCCCGGCAGCGGGGAAATCATGATCGCGCCGGTCTCGGTTTGCCACCAGGTGTCCACAATGGGACAGCGGGTTTCGCCGACCACGTGGTAATACCATTCCCACGCCTCCGGGTTGATCGGCTCGCCCACGCTGCCCAGCAGGCGCAGGCTCTCACGAGAGGTACTGGTAACCGGTTCGTTGCCTTGCGCCATCAGCGCGCGGATTGCGGTTGGCGCGGTATAGAAGATATTCACCTTGTGCTTGTCGACCACCTGCCAGCAGCGCGAAGCGTCGGGGTAGGTCGGCACGCCTTCGAAGATCAGCGTCGTCGCACCATTGCACAGCGGTCCGTAGACAATGTAGGAATGGCCGGTGATCCAGCCCACATCCGCAGTACACCAGTAGACCTCGCCCTCCTGATAATCGAAGACGTAGTGATGGGTCATCGCAGAACCTAGGAGGTAGCCTGCGGTGGTATGCAGCACGCCCTTGGGTTTGCCGGTGGAGCCTGATGTGTAAAGGATGAACAGCGGGTCTTCGCTGTCCATCGGCTCGGGCGGACAATGCGCTTCGACCTGGTCGCAGGCCTCGTGATACCAGATGTCCCGGTCGGCGTTCCACGCGATGTCGGCGCCGGTACGGCGAACGGTGAGCACCGTGTGCACGTTGGGGCACTCCTGCAGTGCCTTTTCCACGTTGGCTTTCAGTGGAACGCGCTTGCCGCCGCGAACCCCTTCATCTGCGGTGATCACCGCCTGGCAGTCGGCATCGTTGATGCGGTCGCGCAGGGCATCAGGCGAGAAGCCACCGAAGACCACCGAGTGCACCGCGCCGATTCGGGCGCAGGCGAGCATGGCGTAGGCGGCTTCGGGAATCATTGGCATGTACAGACAGACGCGATCGCCTTTCTTGACACCGCGCTGCTTGAGCACGTTGGCCAGCCGGCACACCTTCTCATGCAGTTCGCGGTAGGTGATGTGCTTGTCCAGATCGGGTTCGTCACCCTCCCAGATGATCGCTGGCTGGTCGCCTCGCGTCTCGAGATGACGATCGATGCAGTTGACGCTGACGTTCAGCTTGCCGTCGATGAACCAGGCAGCCTGACCCTTGGAGAGATCGCTCTCATGTACCCTGGACCAAGGCTTGTCCCAGGTCAGAAAACGCTTGGCCTGGTCCGCCCAGAAGGTATCGGGCTGATCGATCGATTGACGGTAAAGCTTCTCGTAGCCTGCCTCGTCGACATGAGTGCGGCTGCGCGCGGCGTCCGTAACCTTGTGGTTCTCGATCTTGTACATGGATGGCCCTCTTTGTTATTGGTCGAAGCAGGCCCTAACAGTGTAGGTGAGCAGCGCTGAGCTGGCGTAAAACGGACCTGCGGGATGCCCTAAGCGTTGATCATCAGCGCGGGTCTGACAACCCTTCTTTGGTCTGATATGGCCCGCCGACAGGCAGAGGAGGAGAGGTGTGGCAGCAGGGTAAACCTGCTGCGAGAGGTCAGGTGAGATCGAAGCAGAGGTTGTCGATGAGGCGAGTCTTGCCCAGAAAGGCGGCCGCCAGAACGACCATGTGCCGGGTATCAGCATCGACCGGCTGCAGCGAGCGGGCATCACGCAAATCGAGGTAGTCGGGACGCATGCCGCACTGCAGCAGGGTATCGCGAGCCCGGGCGATGACCGCTGAATAGTCCCGCTCGCCTGCCTGAATGTCCGCGGCGACGCGACGGAGCGTCTGGTATAGCTGCGGCGCGATCTGTCGCTCGGTATCGCTCAGGTAGCCATTCCGTGAAGACAGGGCGAGACCGTCTTCGGCTCGCACGGTCGCCTCGCCCATGATCTGGATCGGCAGGCACAGGTCTTGAGCCATCTTGCGAATGACCGCCAGCTGCTGGTAATCCTTCTGCCCGAAGATCGCCAGATCCGGCTGGACGATATTGAACAGTTTGGAGACCACGGTCGACACGCCGTTGAAATGGCCCGGACGGCTGGCGCCACACAGCCCTTCCGAGACGACCGGAACGCTGACCAGGGTGTGTCCCTGCATGCCTTCGGGATACATCTCGTTGACGCTGGGCGCAAACACCAGATGGGCTCCGGCCTCGAGCAGCTTCGCCTGGTCGTCGGCCAACGTCCGCGGATAACTGTCAAGATCCTCGTTGGGGCCGAACTGCAACGGATTGACGAAGATGGTCACGACCACGTAATCGGTACGTTGAAGGGCCTTCTCGACCAGGGCGATATGCCCGGCATGCAGATTGCCCATGGTCGGGACCAGACCAATCCGCTTGCCATCTTCACGGGCACGGCCAACAGCTGCGCGGAGCTGCGCAATGGTATGCAGGGTATTCATCGCTCAGAACTCGTGTTCGGCCGAAGGGAATTCGACGCGCTTGACCGCTTCAACGTAAGCGCGCACGGCTGACTGGACATCAGGCTGGCCAACCATGAAATTCTTGACGAAGCGCGGCAGGCGCCCGCTGATGGACAGTCCGAGCAGATCATGGACCACCAGCACCTGGCCGTCCGTGCCACTCCCCGCACCGATACCGATTACCGGTACCTGCACCGAGCGTGACAGCTCGGCGCCCAATTCGCTGGGCACACATTCGAGCAACAGCATGGCAGCGCCAGCCGCCTCCAGCTTCTTCGCGCTGTCCAGCAAGGCCTGAGCCTGAGACTCCTCGCGTCCCTGGACCTTGTAGCCGCCCAGGACATTCACCGCCTGTGGCGTGAGTCCCAGATGCGCGCAGACCGGAATACCGTTGCGGGTGAGGGTCGTAACGGTGTCGGCCAGCCAGTCGCCGCCTTCGAGCTTCACCATATGGGCACCGGCCTGCATCAGTGCCGCGCCACTCGTTATCGCCTGTTCGAGGGTCGCATAGCTCATGAATGGCAGGTCGGCCATGATCAAAGCGCCGTGGTTGCCACGCTTCACCGCCCGAGTGTGATAGACCATGTCGTCGACGGTGACGGGCAGCGTACTGTCGTGGCCCTGCAGCACCATACCCAGTGAATCGCCAATGAGGATCACCTCAACGCCCGCCTCGCACTCCAGATGAGCGAATGTAGCGTCGTAGGCGGTCAGACAGACGATCTTCTCGCCGCTCTGCTTGAGCTTGTTCAGTGTGGTCAGGGTTACATCAGGCATGGCAGCTTCCAATGGTTGCACAAGGGGCGGTCTTGCCGTGACAAGCCGCCTCGCAGAACGTCAGTTGGTTGTTTGGACTGCAACCGGGGATCATGATTCAGCCTCGCAACACGGTGCGGTCAAGCCGCTGCAGACCGGCTGACGGGCAGCGGTCGAGCAGGGTGCCGAGCGGCGTGCCGTCGGGCATGGCCAGTTCGGGCGCCAGCTCCGCGAGAGGATACAGCACGAAGGCGCGCCGGTGCATGTCATAGTGAGGTATCGTCAGCCGCGCCGAGTCGAGTGTCAGGTTGCCGAACAGCAGTATGTCCAGGTCCAGCGACCGGGGGCCCCAGCGCTCGTCCTTGCGAACGCGGCCCTGCGTCAACTCTATCGACTGCAACAGGTCGAGCAGCGGCTCGGGTTCAAGTCGCGTTTCCAGCATCGCCACTGCGTTCAGATAGTCTGGTTGATCAGACGGTCCAAGCGGCGGACTGCGGTACAGGCTGGAGCGGGCGAGCAATGTGCTGTCCGGTAGCTGCGCAAGAGCGTCGAGCGCCTTGTCGAGCTGCCGCTCGGGGTCGGACAGATTGCTGCCCAGCCCGATGAAACACCAGACCGGCATCACTCGGCCTGGGAACGCGGTTTGCGACGCCCACGGGAGCGGGGGCGCTTCGCATTTCCCGTCTTGTCGCCGCTCAGCTCGCGCACCATCTTGCGTCGCTGTTCTTCGCTCGCATCCTGATACAGCGTCCACCACCGGCCCAGACCATCGGTTTGCTCTCCGGCAGTCTCTCGTAACAGCAGGAAATCATAGGCTGCACGAAAACGCGGATGCTCGAGCATCTGATCCGCCCGACGACCAGAGCGTCGCTCCAGGCGTGGCTGCAGGTCCCAGATCTCGCGCAGGGGAATGCTGAAACGCTTGGGAATCGCGGTGTGACGGCACTGCTCGGCGAGCAGTTCGTGCGCGGCCTGCTGTTGAGCCGGGATGGTCGGGATGCCGCTTTCCTCGAGTTCGGCAACGCGCTGCGGCACCGCCGGCCAGAGCAGCGCCGCAAACAGGAAGGCGGGGGTGACCGGACGGCCTTCGTTGACCCGCTCATCGGTATTGCGCAAAGCCTGGCGTATCAGCTTGAGCGTGTACTCGGGGTTCGCTTCGATTGCTTCATCGGTGTCGGGAAAAAGCGGACCGAACAGATCATGTTTCAGCATCAGATCGAAGGTCTGCTCGCCCTGGCCACTCATCAGCAATTTGAGTACTTCGTCAAACAGGCGCGCTGCAGGGATATCGTGCAGCAGATCGGCCATCTCGGCGATCGGTGCGGCGCTGTGCGGCTCTATCTCGAAGTCCAGCTTGGCGGCAAAACGCACCGCCCGCAGCATGCGCACCGGATCTTCCAGGTAACGCTGCACCGGGTCACCGATCAGGCGCACCTGCCTGTTGCGGATATCATGCAGGCCGTTGGCGAAATCGTGAATCTGCCCACTGCTGACGTTGTAGTAGAGTGCGTTGATGGTGAAGTCGCGCCGCTGCGCGTCATCTTCGAGCGTCCCGTATACGTTGTCGCGCAACAACCGCCCTGATTCGCTCTGTCTGGAGTGCTCACTGACGGGAGAGTCGTCGCCATCATCGGTGTGATTCGCCCTGAACGTGGCCACTTCGATGATTTCCCGCCCGAAGTGCACGTGAACCAGTTTGAAGCGTCGGCCGATAAGCCGGGCATTACGAAACGTCGCGCGGACTTCCTCCGGCGTAGCACTGGTCGCCACGTCGAAATCCTTCGGGGTGAGGTCGAGCAGCAGATCCCGGACGCACCCACCCACGGCGAATGCCTCGAAGCCGGCTTGCTGCAGGCGCTCGACCACGTTCACGGCATTCCGGCTGAGCCGCTCACGGCGAAGCGTGTGCTGACTGGCCGGGATGATGGCGGGCGTGGTTCGACGGTGGGCAGCACGCCCAAAGGGATAGGGAATTTTCTGTAGTAGCTTTCGAATCATAGAAGCAGGTGTTCCACCGGCAGCTCCCGTCATATCCACGGGATACAGGGCCATGGCGAGTCTGGCAGTTCACTGTGCGGAGATAGGCGCGGAGACGCTGCGATCAACAAGCTGTCTCAAACAGTGCTGCCTGTATTAAAGGCGACCATTCTAGCCTGAACGCGCGGAAAATTGTAATAAGGGAGGGGGAAAGCTCAAGGGGAGTAGCGACTCCCCCTAATGGCGATGTTTTTTTATTGTTATTGTCTGTCGAGCTATTGTTGTTTTTAGGCAAGGCGACAGCGTCGCCTGTATAAGCCCATCCCGGGCTACCAAAAACAAACGGATTGCTTTGGAAGCTTAGACATCAGGCAGTACTTTAAGCTCGGACGCGTCGGGTTGCTCTGGCAACTTTTATTCTTAGCGTGTCCGCGAACATTTCTGTTCGACTGTCGATCCCATTCTCCAAAAAAATCAGTTTGCTGCGCTTGCACGGTTTTATTTTTGTTGTCTGTGAAGCCGATATTATTTTTGTTATTCGTTTCTGGTTTTTATTGTTGTTGTGCCAGATATAAAGCATTTGCCGTGCCACAATTGAAAAAGCGTTTCTTTTCAATGGCTTGTCTAAAACAGGGTGGGGCGTAAGGCTGGTGTGGGGTGTGATTCGTTACCGTATGCCCCGCTCAAGTGTTACGCCTCGCTTGGTGGGGGTAACAGTTTGTATCGAGCGAGGCGGTAACAGCGGTAACAGATACAGGTTTCACCTGACGCGAGGCTCAGGAATTGGCGGTCTTCTTGCGCGGAATGCCCAGCCGCTGGCGTCGCTCCCAGAGGCACTTGCGGCTGATTCCGAGCTTGTTGGCCAGCTCGGTCTCGGTCATGTGTTCCTGATGCTCGAGGACGAAATGCTGGAAGTAATCTTCGAGCGACAGGTCTTCGGTGGGCTCCTGGGTGTCGCTGTCCGGATGCCGCATGGTCTCCAGGGCATTGGCGGCTTCAGAAGCGCGCTCGTATTCGGCATCCACGTCGATCCCCAGCAGGTCGGTGGATATTTCCGACTCGTCGCACAGGATCGCTGCGCGCTCCACCGCGTTCTCCAGCTCACGGACATTACCCGGCCACGGATAGCGGCGGATGGCAGCGGCGGCCTCGCGGTTGAAATGCAGATCATCGATATTCATGTTCTTGCCGGCGCGCTTGAGCAGTGCTTCGGCAATCAGCATGACGTCTTCGCCCCGCTCACGCAGGGGCGGCAGGCGCAGTTCGATGACGTTCAGCCGGTAATACAAGTCTTCGCGAAACAGCCCCTGTCGCGCGAGCGTCTTGAGATCGCGGTGCGTAGCAGCCACCAGACGCACGTCAACGCGATGCGATTGCACCGAGCCGACTCGCCGGATTTCGCCTTCCTGCAAAACCCGCAGCAGTCGGGCCTGGGCCTCCAGCGGCAGTTCGCCGATTTCGTCGAGAAACAGGGTCCCGCCATCTGCCGCCTCTACCAGACCGGTGCGCCCCGCCGTGGCACCGGTAAACGCGCCCTTCTCGTGACCGAACAGCTCCGACTCGATCAGCGTTTCCGGGATAGCGGCGCAATTGACCGAAATCAGCGGCGCTTTGGTCCGCCGTGAGTTCTGGTGCAGGGCCCGGGCGACGAGTTCCTTGCCCGTACCCGATTCGCCCTGGATCAGCACCGTGGAATCGGTGGGGGCCACCTTGTTGATACGCTTGAACAGTGTCTGCATCGAGGGACTGGAGCCGATGATGCCCATGTCGGAGCCGGTGGCTGGCTGACCCGGCTGCGCGGTCTCCGCTTTGCTGACGGGGGCTGCAGGCGTCTGGCTGCGACGCTGGCTGTGATCCTGAATGATGCGCGCGACGGCCTGGAGCATCTCCTCGTGATCGAAGGGCTTGGCAATGTAGTCGACTGCGCCAAGCTTCATCGAGTCGACGGCCGAGCGCAGGCTGGCGTAGCTGGTCATGATCAGCACCGGTGTATCCGGCGCCTTGCGGATCAGTTCCGTTCCGGGCTCGCCGGGAAGGCGCAGATCGCTGACGATGAGGTCGAAGTCCTCCAATGCAAATCGTTCGACGGCTTCATGCACCGAGCCTGCCTCGCTCACCTGGTAGTGGTGGCGCTCCAGCAGCCGACGGAGAGCCGAGCGGATGATGGCTTCGTCTTCAACGACCAGAATGTGTGACATAGATACCTCGTGCGGCGACGACCGGTTCAGGTCAGAGTGCCGTTACCTAATACGCTGTAGCGGGGAAGGGTGATAGTGAAGCGTGTTCCCCGCATGGTTGCCTGATCGACCGGGCTATCTACGGTGATCTGCCCATAATGCTCTTCGATAATCGAGTAAACCAGTGCCAATCCGAGCCCGGTACCTGTCCCTGGCTCCTTGGTGGTAAAGAAGGGCTCGAACAGACGGTCCATGATGTCGCGGTCGATGCCGCTGCCCTGATCTTCGACCAGCAGCAGTACCCTGTGCTCGTCTACCTGGCTCGATACGGTGATGGTGTCGCCATCGCGACTGGCGTCCCGGGCATTACCCAGCAGGTTTATCAGGACCTGCACCAGTCGCTGGCTATCGCCTGCCGCCAGGTGCTCGGGGTTGCACAGGTTAACATACCTGACCTCCGGTCCCTGTCGATTGAGTGACAGCAGGTGTATGGCTTCGCCGGCGCAGGCTTGCAGATCGACTTCCTCGTTGGCATTGGCATGACGACTGCCGACATGCGCGAAATTGACCATCGACTGAACGATCCGCGACACGCGCCGTGTCTGTTCGAGCACCTGCTCGGCCATTTCACGCGCCTCCGGTTGATCCGATTCTTCTCGCAGGTTCTGCGCCAGGCAGGCGATTCCGGTAATAGGATTACCGATCTCATGCGCGACGCCGGCCGCCAGGCGGCCGATCGATGCGAGTCGTTCGGAGTGAATCAGCTCATCTTCCAGCATCTGCGTTTCGGTCTGGTCTTCGATCAGCAGAACCAGGCCGCTTCCGACATTGCCGGGTTCGTCGATGGCCGCCTTGTGCAGATTGAGCCAGTGCGTGCGACCGTCGATCACCAGCTTCTGCTTGTGCAAGTGCGCAGACTGGTCCTCGACGAAGCGCTCCAGCAGTTCATTCCAGGGTTCCGGCAGGTTTGCCAGCCGTGAGCCGATCACGCTGTCCGCGACGATGCCGGTCAGCGACTGCATGGCGCGGTTCCACATAAGCACTTCGTTGTCCTTGGCCAGCGAGCAGACGCCCATGGGCAGGTCCTGCAACGTCTGGCGATGGTAGCGCCGCAGTGCGTCGAGTTCGGCAGCCAGACCGGTCAGCCGGGAGTGATAATCCTCCAGCCGGTTCTCGATAAAGTGGATGTCCTGGGTGACGTAACCGTCCCGGGCAAGCTTGAAGGGCAGGAAGGTCTCGATGATTTCCTGCGCCACGGCCGGGCCCATCAATCCGGAGAGGTTGGCCTCCAGCCGGTCGCGCAGCCTGCGCAGGGCATAAGGCCGGCGTTCGTCGAAGGGCAGTTTGAGATCGCGCAGCGCCTGTTCCACCTCCTGCTGGGCAGTCTTGTTGCCCAGTGGCTTGGCCAACTGCTGGGCGAATTCCTGCGGGGAGTTGGCGACCAGCTCCATGCGCTGGGTGCGGCTGACGTTGTCTACCGAACAGGCTTCTGCGGCGCCGCGCTCTTCGCTGGAGCGTTGGGTGAACAGCGAAACCAGCGTGAGCACGATGATGTTGGCAGCAAGCGAGGCGATCGCCGCCACGTGCCAGGTATCCTGATCGAAGCTCAGTGAGATGCCGAACAGCTGCAGGCTGCTGGTTTCAGTGACCAGAGGCAGTAATAGCGTCACGGCCCAGACGGTCATGCCGGCGATCAGTCCGCCGATGAAGCCGCGTCGGTTTGCCTGTGGCCAGTACAGCACCGACAGCGCACCGGGAAGAAACTGCACCGTGGCGACGAAAGACGCAATTCCCAGATTGGCCAGATCCTGGTTGGCACCGAGCAGGCGGTAAAAGCCGTAGCTGGCGAGGATGATCGCCGCAATCAGGCTACGCCGGGTCCAGCGCAGCCAGCGGTAGATATTGTTGTCTGCGCTTGGCTGGTAGACCGGCAGCACCAGATGGTTGAGGACCATTCCGGACAACGCCAGCGTGACCACGATGATCAGTCCGCTTGCGGCAGACAGGCCGCCCACGTAGGCCAGCAGCGTCAGCCAGGGGGCCCCGGCGGCTACCCCCAGGCCCAGCGTGAAATACTCGGGATTGGTCGAGACGTTCAGGTGCAAGCCTGCCCACATGATCGGTGGCACGGCCAGACTCATCAGCAGCAGGAACAGCGGCAGACCCCAGCTCGCCGTCGCCATCGCCCGCGGGTTGAGGTTCTCGGTGAAGGCCATGTGGTACATGTGCGGCATGACGATCGCGGCGGCGAAGAAAACCAGAAGAAGCGTACGCCATGGGCCTTCCTGCAGAGGCGTATGCAAGGTGCGCAGCGCTTGCTGGTTGTTGCTCAGCCACAGCTCCAGACTCGCAGGGCCGTCAAACACGCCATACAGCGCATACAGCCCGATGGCACCAATGGCGATCAGCTTGACCAGCGACTCGAAGGCGATGGCGATGACCAGCCCCTCATGCTTCTCGCGCGTGGATATGTGACGTGCACCGAACAGGATGGCAAACAGGATGATCAGGATGCAGAAGCCGAATGCGATGGAATGCTGAGTGGGATCGCGCGTGAGGATCTGTACCGAGTCGGCGACTGCCTGGATCTGCAAGGCCAGCAACGGCAGCACGCCGATCAGCATGAACAGCGTAGTCAGCGTGCCGGCCCAGGTGCTGCGAAAGCGGAATGCGAACAGATCGGCCAGCGAGGAAAGCTGGTAGGTACGGGTTATTCGCAGGATCGGATTGAGCAGCACAGGTGCCAGCAGGAACGCACCGCAGATACCCAGGTAGTAGGTCAGAAAGCCGTAGCCGTACTGATAGGCCAGGCCCACGGTACCGTAGAACGCCCACGCGCTGGCATAGACGCCCAGCGACAGGGTGTACACCGCCGGGTGGCGTAGCAGTGCCTGCGGCAGCATGCCGCGTTCGGTAACCCAGGCGACCCCGAACAGGGCAAGCAGATAAATGATGCTGGTGGTGACCAACAGGCCGAGATCAAAGCTCATCGGCGTCCCGTGGGCTGTGCAGCAGCATGCCGGCGATGATCAGGATGAGCCAGAGTACGTAGGGCCGGTACCAGGCTCCCTGCGGTTCGATCCACCAATCCATGATCGCCGGAGAGAACAGGTAGATGCCGATGACCAGTAGCAGTACCAGTCGGTAGATATACATGGCGGTTCCGTATCGTTTGGAAGCGGTATGACGAAGCCGGCGTGGCGACGCGATCCGCCTGCGGTGGCTCGATGGTAATCAGGCGCGCCGGGATTGCCAAGCTAGACACTGCTCTCGAGTAGATGCGGCTTCGGCGGGATGGATTCCACGCGCCAGTGCTTCACCGCCCATGCAAGCAGTTCCCGAACACCGGCGCCGCGCAGGCGCGCTGGCGGCGACTGGCGCAAGGCTGCCAGCGCGCGCCACAACGTTGCAGCGGCCAGGCTCGGTTCGAGCGGCGCGGAACCCAGCCGCTTGCTGAGCTTTTCACCGTCCGGGCGCATGATCAGGGGCACGTGAAGATACCTGGGAGCAGGTTGCTGAAAAAGGTGATACAGCCACAGCTGTCTGGGTGTTGAGTCCAGCAGATCTGCGCCGCGAACCACGTCGGTGACGCCCTGGTGGATATCGTCAGCGACCACGGCGAGCTGATAGGCGATCACCCCGTCGCGCCTGCGCACGGCAATATCGCCCACCTCGGATTCGAGCGCCTGCTCCATCGGTCCCTGCAGGCGGTCGACAAAGCCCATTACGGTGTTCGGCACGCGCACCCGCACGGCGCGATCAGCGGCAGAAGTCAGACCGCGCGTGCGGCAGGTGCCCGGATACACCCCCCCATAGGCTGCGATCTGCTGACGCGAACAGTCGCAATAATACGCTTTGCCATTCGCCAGCCACTGTGCCAGAACGGTTTCGTACAGTTCGATGCGTTGGCTTTGATAGACGATGTCGCCGTCCCATTCCAGGCCATAACATTCGAGCGTGCGCAGGATATGGTCGGTGGCACCGCTCACCACCCGTGGCTGATCCAGATCTTCAACCCGGACCAGCCAGCTTCCATGGTGATGACGTGCGTCGAGATAGCTTGCCAGTGCAGCGACGAGGGAACCGAAGTGCAGATGACCGCTGGGGGTAGGAGCGAAACGTCCGACGTAAGGCTGGGCATGCATGGCAGCTTGGCCTCGACAGGGGAGGGCGGCGAGTCAGCCTCGCCGCTGCGGGCAGGGGCGATCAGCCGCCGATCTGCCGTTCCTTGATTTCAGCCAGGGTCTTGCAGTCGATGCACAGTGTCGCGGTCGGACGCGCCTCGAGACGGCGGATGCCGATTTCGACCCCGCACGAGTCACAGAAGCCGTAATCGTCCTCTTCGATGCGCTGCAGTGTCTGATCAATCTTCTTGATCAGCTTGCGCTCGCGATCGCGGGCACGCAGTTCGAGACTGAATTCTTCTTCCTGGCTGGCGCGGTCGGCCGGGTCGGGGAAGTTGGCGGCTTCGTCCTGCATGTGGTGCACGGTACGGTCGACCTCTTCCATCAACTCCTTCTTCCAGTTGTTGAGGATGTTGGCGAAGTGCTCGAGCTGACGCTCGTTCATGTACTCTTCACCTTTCTGCTCCTTGTAGGGAACAAAGCCGCGCAGCATTGAACTTTTTTCTTTGGCATTGCTGGGCATAGAACCGCCTCACTATGTGCTCATCATCCTTTGCCAGGCGCCACCGCATCTGACCTTGGGCATGCGGCCCGGTGGCCCGCAAGCCGGCAAAACTACCAGAACCTTTATCGCTGCGCTACTGTTTGCCGCCAGAACCACCGGCACGGCAGGCATGGGGTGTGAATTTGGCACGTCAAGCCTGACCAGCCGGTATGATTTGCAGTTTTCTGCGACCGGGAGTCGACATGCAGCAATATCAGTGGGCGGCTCGCGCCCGTGATATCGAGCCGTTTCACGTCATGGCCGTGCTTGCCAGAGCGAGGGCGCTCGAAGCGCAGGGTCACGACGTGATTCACATGGAGATTGGCGAGCCGGACTTCATCACGCCCGAACCGATCATCCGGGCCGGGCAGGCAGCCCTGGCCGCTGGCAGGACGGGTTACACCCCTGCGCTCGGGCTGCCAGCTCTGCGTGAGGCCATCGCCGCCTGGTATGCGCGCCAGTACGGAGTGAACCTGAACCCTTCCCGGGTCGTCGTCACGCCGGGTGGTTCGGCGGCGCTCTTGCTGGTCAGCGCGCTGCTGGTCGATCCTGGCAAGCGCGTGATGATGGCTGACCCCGGCTACCCTTGCAATCGACACTTCCTGCGCCTGGTCGAGGGCGCGGCGGAGCTGGTGCCGGTCGGGGCGCAGACGCAGTATCAGCTGACCCCGGCTCTGGTCGACGCGCATTGGCGTGCCGACTGCGTTGCGGTGATGGCCGCCTCGCCTGCGAACCCAACCGGTACGCTGCTCGACAGACAGCAACTGGCCGGTCTGGCAGCAGCAACGCGCCGCAAGGGCGGGCACTTCATCGTCGACGAGATCTACCACGGGCTGACCTACGGGTGTCGGGCATCCTCGGTACTCGAAGTCGATCCGGATGCCTTCGTGCTCAACAGTTTCTCGAAGTACTTCGGCATGACCGGGTGGCGACTCGGCTGGCTGATAGCCCCGGAGGCGGCCGTACCGGATCTCGAGCGCCTGGCGCAGAATCTCTACATCTGCGCCCCGCACATGGCCCAGGTCGCCGCGCTTGCCGCATTCGAAGAGCAGACGCTTGCCCTGTGCGAAGCCCGGCGCGAAGCGTTCGGTCAGCGGCGCGATTTTCTTCTCCCGGCCTTGCGTGACCTGGGGCTGGAGATTCCGGTGACGCCACAGGGTGCCTTCTATCTATACGCAGATACCAGCCGGCTCGGCGGTGACAGCGCGCAACTCTGCCGGCACCTGATCGAGACCGAGCACGTCGCTGTCACCCCCGGTCTGGACTTTGGCCACCACCGGTCCGACCAGCATGTCCGCTTCGCCTATACCACTTCGCTGGACAACCTCGAGCGGGCGGTTTCTCGGCTGCACAAGGGCCTCGAGTCATGGCAGGCATGCTGATTCCCTTCGACGTTCCGCTGGAGCGCGGGACGCTGGTCAGGCGCTACAAGCGCTTCTTTGCCGATGTCGTGCTTGACGATGGCCGTGAGGTCACCGTGCACTGTCCCAACACCGGGTCCATGTTGCGGTGTGGCGAGCCCGGCAGCCCGGTCTGGGTCGCCTTGCAGGACCGGCCGGGGCGCAAGCTTCCGGGTACCTGGGAGCTGGTGCAGACACCCGACGGGGCATTGGCTTGCGTGCACAGTGCGCGGGCCAACAAGGTCGTGGCTGCCTCGCTGCGCGCCGGTCTGATCACCCCGCTGAGCGGCTACGCCAGCCAACGCGCCGAGGTCTGCCTGAGTCCCGGAAAGAGTCGCTTCGATTTCCTGTTGAGCGATCCGGGTGAATGTGTCGTTGAAGTGAAGAGCGTGACCCTCGGTCTGGGGGCCGGGCAGGGCGCGTTTCCGGATGCCGTCAGCACGCGAGGGCAGAAGCACCTGCTGGAACTGATTGAAGTCGCCGCGGCGGGCCGGCGCGCCTGCATGCTGTTCTGCGTGATGCACAGCGGTATCGCCGAGGTTGCGCCCGCCGACCACATCGATCCGGTCTATGGTCGTGTTTTACGCCAGGCGGCGGCCAATGGTGTCGAGGTGATCGCATGGTCGGTGTGGCCAACGCCGGCCGGGCTGCAGGTCCGCGGTCAGCTACCGGTGGCCCTGTGAACGGGTCAGACCAGCCAGACCTGGCCGTCCTGAACGCGGCTCTCGCGTCTGGCAAGCCGCTCGCCGGCGCAGGGTCCGCTGACGCATTCGCCGGTATCGGGCAGGAACAGCGCGCCGTGTGTGGCGCACTGAATCAGCCGGCCGGAGCTGTCGAGAAACTGGTCGGGCACCCACTCCAGGGGAATCCCTCGGTGTGGACAGCGGTTGACGAAGACCTGGACGTCCGCACCCTGGCGCACGGCAAACAGTTGTTCGCCGGCGTGAGTCAGGCCGCGGCTGCCCGGGTCGGGAATATCCTCGAGTCGGCACAGGGCAACAGGTTGAGTATCAGCAGTGGTTGGCATGCGCGAATTATCCGCTGGCGCTCGGTGCTTTGCCAGCCTGTGACGCACAGCAGGGCCGGCGCTGGCCTGGCGTCCTGTTTTCAGCAGAATGCACCATGAGTCGCTATCTGCTGTTTTCGCTGCTCGCCGCAGCCCTGCTGCTGGCATGTCTGTTATCGCTGGCCATCGGCGCCGTGGCCATCGCGCCGGCTGACGTGTTGCGCGTGTTGTGGCCGTGGGCTGAGGTGACGGGCGTTGCACCCGGCGAGCAGTTAATCGTCGAACAGATACGGCTGCCCCGGGCGCTGATGGGAGCGATGACCGGGGCGACGCTCGCCCTTACGGGTGCTGCGATGCAAGGGCTGTTTCGTAATCCGCTAGCGGATCCGGGATTGATCGGTGTCTCGGGCGGTGCAGCGCTGGGTGCGGCGCTCGCCATTGTTTTCGGAGTCGGGCTGGCAGAGCTCCTGCCCCGTGTATTGTCACCGTACCTCACGGTATCCGGTGCTTTCGTTGGCGGCGTGGTCAGCACCATCGTCGTCTATCGCCTGGGTCAGGCGCTGCAGGGTGGGGCCATGTCCAGCATGCTGCTGGCTGGGGTGGCGATCACCACGTTGAGTGGTGCGCTCATCGGGCTGCTCGGCTATCTGGCCGACAGCAGCATGCTGCGCACCCTGACCTTCTGGAACATGGGGACACTGGCTCACGCGAGTTACGAACGGGTGATCATGCTGGCGCTGTGCTGCGCACTGGTGTGGTGGCGCCTGCCGCGCCGCGCCCGGGAGCTGAACGCGTTGCTGCTCGGCGAATCGGAGGCGCATCACCTGGGACTCGATGTTGCGCGGCTGAAACTCGAACTCATCATTCTCACCGCGCTGGGTGTGGCTGCCAGTGTTGCGGCTGCCGGCCTAATCGGCTTCGTCGGACTCATGGTGCCGCATCTCGCGCGGCTCATGGTCGGGCCGGATCATCGCCCGCTGTTGCCCGCTTCGATGCTACTCGGCGCCACGCTGATGCTGCTCGCTGACATCGCTGCCCGGCTGCTGATGGCGCCTGCGGAGCTACCGATCGGCATCCTCACCGCCGCTCTGGGCGCGCCGTTTTTTCTTGTTCTGCTATACCGTATGCGCACGGGGGTGACGCATGCTTGAGCTGGTCGGCGTGGCCTGCTCCCGCGGGCCTCAACGGGTGTTGTCCGATCTCTCCTTCACCCTCGCAAGCGGGGAGGTGATCGCAGTGCTCGGGGTCAACGGCTCCGGGAAAAGTACCTTGCTGGCGACGCTGGCAGGGGAGCTCCGGCCGGGTAAAGGCGAGCTTCGTTTTCACGGTGACGTTCTCTCGCAGATCGAGCCGACTGCGCGGGCGCAGCGGATGGCCGTGCTCCCTCAGACCTCCACACTGGCATTCGGCTTTCGCGCGGGGGAGGTCGTCGCCCTAGGGCGGTTGCCCCACCGCAGCGGCCTGGCCGCTGACAATCAGGCCGTGGCCGAGGCACTGGCCCAGGCGGATGCAACGCATCTGGCGATGCGCAACTATCTGCACCTGTCAGGCGGCGAGCGACAGCGCGTTCACCTCGCGCGGGTGCTGGCGCAGGTGTGGAATGTGCCGCAACCATGCTTGTTGATGGACGAGCCGACAGCAGCGCTGGACATCGCTCATCAGCATCTGGCACTGGCCGCAGCCCGCAATGTGGCGCAGCGAGGCGGCGCGGCTCTGGTCACGCTGCATGATCTGAACCTGGCGGCCCGCTATGCTGACCGGGTGCTACTGCTGAGCAATGGCCGCATGGCGGCGCTGGGTACGCCGTGGGAGGTGTTGCAGGCCGAGCGCATCGAGCAGATATTCGGCGTTCGCGCACAGGTGCAGCAACACCCGGCTGAAGACCGCCCCTTGATCATCATGTGAGGCCTCATGAGACGACTGATCTGCGCAGTAGTGTCCTGTTCAGTGTTCGCCGTACTCGCCGCCGATTTGCCACAGTGGTCCGCTCCCGAGGAGCGCGATCACCTGCAGCTTGGTCAGGCACTGGATACCGCCGCAGGGGAATGGATCGACGCGCATGCGCTGGCGGATCGCCTGGCCGGCGAACCTTACGTGCTGATCGGCGAGAAACACGACAACCCTGATCATCACGCGCTGCAGCTCTGGTTGCTCGAGCAACTGCATGCCCAGCGCCCGCAGGGATCGCTGCTGCTGGAAATGCTGGTGCCTGCGCAGCAGGAGGGGTTGGACGCCGCCCGGCAGCTTCCCGAGCTGTCTTCGCAAGCGCTCCAGACGCGCCTGAATTGGAACGCTGGATGGCCGTGGGCGCTTTACGGTGATCTGGTCCAATGGGGGCTGCGCGAACCGAAACAGCTGATACCCGCCAATCTGGACCGAGACGAAATCAGTCGACTATATCGTGGCGCGGTGCCGCCCATGCCCGAATACGATGCCGAGCAGCGCGGCTATCTCGAGCAGACCATCATCGACGCCCATTGCGGGAAGCTGCCCGCCAGCCAAATTCCCGCCATGCTCGCGATTCAGTACGCCCGAGACCGGCGCATGGCCGAAACGCTGTCTGGTGCGGCGACGCCTGCGCTGCTGATCGCCGGGAGTTTTCATGCGCGTAAGGATGTGGGCTTGCCGCTGCACTGGCCGAAGGAGCCGCGTCCGGTGGTGGTCATGCTGGTGGAGGCCGGCGCTGAACTGCCTTCTGCCGAACAGGCCGATTACCTATGGCTGACGCCAGCGATGCCGGCGACGGACTACTGCGAAAGCTGGTAGACGCCCAAAAAAATGGCCCGCTCAGGGAGCGGGCCTAATCCGTGATTAGCCTGATGAGGAGATAACCGCTTGCCTCGCGACAATCCGTTATCTAAGCCATCTCGCGATGACTTGTGGTAATAGTAATCGTTATCATTTGCATGTCAAGGCGATCGACGGATTATTTTTGCGCGAGCTGTTTGTAATGCGTCAGTTCCTTGTTCATCAGATCAATGCGGCGGGCCATACTTTCGATGAGGCTGTGGGCGATGCGTGGGTTACTCTGCATCAGCGCCAGGAACTGATCCTTGGGTATCATCATTACCGTAGTCGGACTGCTGGCAATAACCGTGGCAGAGCGTTTCTCGCGGGTGAACAGCGCCATGGCTCCGAAAATCTCATCCTTCTGGACGTCGCCGACCTTGATCCCCTCGACGAACGCCTCGGCATGGCCTTCGGTGATGATGAACACATGATCGGCCTCATCGCCCTGGCGAATCAGCTCGGCACCGGGAGCAAAGTGCTGGAACCCGGTGACAGGACGGATTTCGGCAGGCTTGTTGTGCGCCAACGCATCGGACATCAGCGCCGCCTGGCCGAGAATGTACTGAGTGAATTGCTCCTGACGCTGGCTGCTGGCGTGAATGTGCTTGAAAAGCGCTTCCCGATCGTAGGGAATGAGTTCCAGTGGCTCGTCACTGGTATACACGCATGGCGCGGTGTTCAACCCCTGGCGAAGCCCGATCAGATCGCCCTCCTGCATGTAAAACAGCGGTTTGCCTTCGATCAGCGCATGCAGCAGACCGGTCTTGAGCAGGTAGAGACGGTTGGCGCCGATGGTGGCATAAAGATCATCGACCGACTCCAGATGCAGCGGCTCGTCGCACGGTTCGAGGCCATCGAGCAGTTGCTCGGGGATACGCTGCAGTGTGCTGATCAGTTTTTCCGCATAAAGGGGCTGGTCACCTAAAAGGTACATGTCCTGAATTCCTTTTGAATTGTCCTGGTTCACCCGAGTGCAATGCCCGCTCCGAGCGGGTTGCAGGGAGGCCTCGGCGACATGCATACAATACTGCAGTGCAGCAGCTTCCCGCCAACGGAAAATGTACCGCTTGCCTTTGCCCCGCGATGAGTGTGAGCCGTGTCACTATCCGCTGCGGGCGAGCTGCTCCTGACTGTGCAACTGTTGCAGCAGCTCCGCCTTGTATACCGGATCAAGATCATTCCAGTGGACATTCTGCAGGGCGCCGGCAATCGCGAACATCAGCGACTTCGACGCGCGGAAACCGCGCGCGCGCACGGCGCAATAAGCGCCCACAGGACCACGGCGCTGCAGCTCCGCACGGCTGTGAATGCCGGTTGCGTGCAGCCATTGCACTGAGGTCTTGCCGAGATTCCGAAGTTCGAGCAGTTCATCGCTCATGGACACCTCGCTGGCGAGGGGTCTGTGGCAGCGGCACGCTGAGTCCGCGCCGACATGACAGGACGCCGGCGCGTCGGCCGGCCGATCATAATCTGAGGCATGGTTCGGGCTTCTTTTTATTGGTTCCCGTAGCCAGTGTAGTTCGCGGCGACGTTTCCGTACAGTCGCCGCGGAATCAGAGCTTCTGGCGTAACTGCAGCAACAGCTGCTCGACACTTTCCGGCTGATCCGTGCGCACCTCCAGCGTGAAGGGCCTCTCCTGCTCGGTGAAGGGCTCGAAGGCGTCATGCTGCATTCGCGCGACGTCGACATCGGCATCCGATGGGTCTTCGGCCTGCGCCTGCCGAGCCTTGATCCAGCCTTCGATCGTTTCCAGCGGCGCCTTGCAATGCACCATCAGACAAGGCGCGCCCTGCAGTTCGATGCATTCGCGCATGGCCTGGCGCTGCGCGCTCTTGAGATGCGTCGCATCAATGATGGCCGGGTAGCCCGAGGCCAGGATGCTGGCAGCCAGCGCCCCCAGACGGGCGTAGGTCTGGGCGGTCGCCTCGGCCGAATACAGGCCGGTGGTCGCCGCGTTTGTCGTCGTGTCGGTGAGCAGCCGTTTGCGCTCGATGTCGGAGCGCACCCGAATGGCGCCGAAGTCCTCGACCAGTTTCCCGGACAACGTGCTCTTGCCGGAACCGGAAATCCCCACCGTCAGCAGCCCGAAGCGCATCGGTATGGCGGTATAGCTTTCCGCAAGACGCGCATAGCCGCGATAGCGCTCCATCGTCTGCTGGCGCTCGGCCTCGGTGACACCCGGTTGAGTCAGGCGCAGCAATGCGACTTTGGCTCGCACCATGGCGCGGTACGCTTTGTAGTAGTTCAGTACGCAAAGCCCCGAGTAGTCTCCGGTCTGCTCGAGATACGCGTTGACGAAGCGCTGCGAGAGACCAGGCAGGCTGCGATCTTCCAGATCCATGGCCATGAACGCGACATCGCTCATCACGTCGATCCAGCGAAAGGCTTCGTTGAATTCGATGCAGTCGAACAGGGTCACCGCGCCATCGACCAGGGTAACGTTGTCGAGATAGATGTCACCATGGCACTCGCGCACGAATCCATTGGATTTGCGCTGTGCCAGTTGGGGAATCAGCCGCTCGAATGTAGTATGCGCCCACAGTTCGAGTTGCTTGAGCTGGTCGAGATCGTCAGCGTCGGCAAGCAGTGGACGAATCTGGTCGAAATTCTGCGCAACCGGAGCATGGATCTGCTCGGGCTCACCCCACTGGGAGTCGAGCGGGGCACGGTCAATCCCGCGGTGGAATGTCGCCAGACGGTTCGCCAGACTGTCGATGTGCTGCGGTTCGAGGGTGCCGGCGCGCTGCATGTTGCCGAGCAGATCCTCCTGCCGAAACTGTCGGGTCTTGACCAGATACTCGATCACCGGGCCATCGCCGTCGAGGCGTGGAGCCGACTCGCTGCCGCGGACTGGAATCACGCCCAGGTAGAGTTCCGGCGCCAGGCGACGATTGAGGCGAACCTCCTCGTCGCAGAAATGAGCGCGACGCTCGAGCGTCGAGTAGTCGATGAATCCGAAGTCGACCGGCTTCTTGATCTTGTAGACGAAGTCTCCGGTCAGCAGTACCCAGGAGATGTGGGTTTCCATCACAGTGAATCCTGTCACCGGGTGATCGTACAGCGCGGGGTCTTGCAGTGCGTTCAACAGGGTCTGGCTCACGGTGTATCCTTGCTTGGGCTGGCAATCCGGGCATTATGAAGCCTGGCAGCCGTCAGGCCAACCTCGACCCCGGCGCCGGTCATGCTGCCTGCGGGCAAAACGTCAGGAATTATGTAGGACATTATGGGAAAGAAACGCAGGTCACGTGCCGCTCGCAAGTCCGGCTTTTGGCGACGCTCTTCAGGTTGGCTGATCAAATTGGGCCTTGTTGCCCTGGTATTGTTCGCCGGGTTGGTCATTTATCTCGATGCGGTGGTGCAGGAGAAATTCTCCGGCAAGCGCTGGGCAGTACCCGCCAAGGTGTTCGCGCGTCCGCTGGAGTTGTATGCCGGCCAATCCCTTAGCCGAGAAGACTTCGTCACCGAGTTGAAGGCGCTTGGCTATCGTTCAGTCAGCAGTGTGCGTGCGCCCGGGCAGATGGCCGTTGGCAGTGGCCGGGTGGACGTTCATACCCGCGGCTTCCACTTTTACGAAGGCGCCGAGCCTGCTCGCTATCTCAACGTTCGTTTCAACGGCCGGAAGATTGCATCGCTGGAAGGCAGCGGCGACCCGGTCATGGCACGTCTGGAGCCGCTGATGATCGGCGGCATCTACCCGTCCCACAACGAAGACCGAATTCTTGTCAGGCTGGATCAGGCGCCTCCGTATCTGGTCGAGGCGCTGGTCGCGGTGGAAGACCGCGAGTTCTTCCAGCATTTCGGCGTCTCGCCCAAGGGCATCGCCCGGGCCGCTTACGTCAACCTCACGGCCGGTAACGTCGTTCAGGGTGGCAGCACGCTGACTCAGCAGCTGGTCAAGAATTTCTATCTGACCAACGAGCGCAGCCTGGTGCGCAAGGGCCGTGAAGCAATCATGGCCGTCCTGCTGGAAATTCACTATCCCAAGGAAGAGATTCTCGAGGCGTACCTCAACGAAGTGTTCCTGGGGCAGGATGGCAATCGCGCGGTCCACGGGTTTGGTCTGGCCAGCCAGTATTACTTCGGTCAGCCGTTGCAGGAGCTGGAACTGCACCAGGTCGCTCTGCTTGTCGGGATGGTCAAGGGGCCTTCGCTGTACAACCCGCGACGTCATCCCGAGCGGGCCAAGACACGTCGTGACCTGGTGATCCAGATGCTCGCCGAGCAGGGCATGGTCAGCACCGAGCACGCCGAGCAGGCTCAGGCTCGCCCTCTGGATGTCGCTGCCCGCGGAACCATGGCCAACACCAGCTATCCCGCGTTCATGGACCTGATCAAGCGGCAGTTGCGCGACGATTATCGCGACGAGGATCTGACCAGCGAGGGCCTGCGCGTATTCACCAGCTTCGATCCGTTGCTGCAGCGCAAGGCTGAAGAATCGGTCGTCGGTACGCTCAAGCGCATCGCACCGCCGGCGGATGACGTCCCGCTGGAAGGGGCGATGGTGGTCACCAGCTCGCAAACCGGTGAGGTTCTTGCCCTGGTCGGCGGCAGCAATCCCCGCTTCACCGGCTTCAACCGCGCCCTGGATGCATCGAGGCCCATTGGATCGCTGGTGAAGCCGGCCATCTATCTGGCGGCACTGGAGCAGCCGGCGAAGTATTCCCTGATCACGCCGATCGACGACTCGCCGATCACGCTGGATGCCGAGCCGGGGGTGAAATGGACGCCGCAGAACTACGATCGGCAGAGTCATGGCCTGGTGCCGCTGCACGAGGCGCTCAGCCGTTCCTACAATCAGGCCGCGGTTCGCCTGGGTGTGGAGGTCGGTGTCCCCAAAGTCCTGCAGACCATCGAACGGATGGGCGTGCAGCATGGGTGGCCGGCGTATCCGGCAATGCTGCTGGGGTCGGGAGCGATGACACCGCTGCAGGTCACCGACATGTATCAGACATTGGCGAACGGTGGTTTCAGTACGCGCTTGAGGGCCATTCGCAACGTATTGGCAACCGATGGCGAACCGTTGAAACGATATCCGTTCGAAGTACAACAGCGCTTCGATTCCGCCTCGATTTACCTGATCCGGGAAGCGATGATGCGGGTCATGACCGAAGGGACCGGGCGGTCGGCGTATAATCAGATCCCCTCTGATATCCGCGTGGCCGGGAAGACCGGCACGACCAACAATCTGCGTGACAGCTGGTTCGCCGGTTTTTCCGACGATCTGCTGGCGGTGGCGTGGATAGGCCGCGACGATAACGGTCAAACGCGTCTTACCGGAGCGACCGGTGCGCTGCAGGTCTGGTCGACATTCATGGGGCAGGCGCATCCGCAGTCCCTGTCAGCGGCGCCTCCCGATGGCATCGAGATCGCCTGGGTGGATCCGCTCACCGGACAGGGGAGTGATCCCAGCTGCGACGGCAGTGTGCAGATTGCATTTCGAGCGGGCTATGCTCCGTTGCCGGGGCCAGGCTGCCGGTCGCTGATCGACACCGAGGCTGTGAAAGAGGGCGCCAACCGCGTGATGGATACCATTCGCGGCTGGCTGCAGTGACTTTATGAGGGCGTTAAACATGGATTGCAGACAACTTGCCGTGCTGGCTGGATTGATGATGACGCTGGCTGGCTGTGCAGGCACCGGCGGCTCGGTACCGGTTACCGATGCCGGCCGCGCGGTCTCCAACGAAGAGTTGCGAGCTGGTGCAGGACGCGCCGGGCAGCAGCAACCGCGTTCGGCGCCCTCGCAGCCGACCGACAGCGGCGTGGTGGTGATGATTCCGGACGACGCGGGCGGCTCCCGGGCGATCGAGTCATATCCGCTCGATTCGCAGCCGCCGCTGCGCGAAAGTGATGCGCCCCGGTCGGATGGCGCACGGCAGACCGCGCCCAGTTCCGGTGGCCTGCAGGCAGACGAGCAGCTGGACGGGCCAGTCCTCGCTCTTCTGACTACCGCGCGGGAGCAGGAGGGTCGTGGCGATCTGGGCAGTGCCTCGGCGAGCCTCGAGCGGGCGATGCGTATCGCCCCGCGTGAACCGCAGGTGCTTTATCGTCTGGCTCAGGTGCGATTGTCACAGGGCGACGCGGCGCAGGCGGAGCAGCTAGCGCAGCGCGGCTTGAGCTATGCGGCAGGGCGCTCGACGCTGCAGGCCGGCTTGTGGGAGCTGATAGCGCAGGCCCGTGAGAAGCAGGGCAACGCCGCTGGAGCGGCCGAAGCACGTCAGCGCGCTCGGGTTTCTTCGTGATCGGCAGCGCCTGGCATGACCTGGCCGACGCGGTGCTGGCGCTGGAAATGGAGCTGCGGGAGCTGTCAATGTGGCGCAGCGAGCGTCCGACGCCCGAGGCGCTGTCCAGCCACGCGCCGTTCTGTGTCGACACGCTGACCTTCGATCAGTGGCTACAGTGGATTTTCATTCCCCGCATGGTCGATATCATCGAGCAGGGTGAAGGAATGCCAGGCGCCTGCAATATAAGACCAATGGGCGAAGAAGCCTTCGCCCATCTGGGCCAGCAGCATATGCGGCTTATCGAGGTGCTCGGCGATATCGACCGGCTGGCCACGCGACTGGTTTGACGGGAGCTCAGTTGTTCACGCAGTGGGTCGCCAGGTTCTGCTTCGCCTCGGCGATCATCGACTGGCGTTCATCTTCTCCGATCCGCTCTACTTCGCCCGCTTCGTTCTTGCGGCTCAGGCGCGGATTCTCGCTCAGCGTCTTGAGATTTTCCCGCAACCTGTCGCAGTTCGCCTGCCGGACCGCTTCCTGTTCCTGCTTGCTCTTCGCCTTGTCTCCGTCAGGCTCGACGGCTTCGGCCGGCTTGACCGGTGCGGGCTGCTGGCTGCGAACGGGGGAGCCCAGATTGGGGGCGGCACGTATATCAACTTTCTGAAAGGGCCTGTCGGCAGGCGGTTGCTGGCCAAACTGCCTGCCGCCTCGGTCGTCGGTCCACTGGTACATTGTTTCGGCCGTGGCCTGCGAAGCTGCCAAGGCCAGTGCGAATGCAAGGGTCAATCTGTACATGCTGTTCCCATCCCTGTTGCGGGCTTCCGAAGTCGGTAGTGTGGCTACTATATCCAAACGGCCGGTGCTCGGTATATGCCGCTGCAGGGGCTGTAGAGCCAGTCATGCTTTTGTCTAACCCGCTTGACTTGTACGGTCCGAGTGTAAACAATTCGGGGTTCACAAAAGCCCGCTGTTGTCGGAGCCCACACGGCTTCCGGGACGGCCAGCTTTGTTGCTCACTCCAGGAGGCGAGACCCCGCCCACTCCTGGCCAGGCACCCGCACGCGCTACCTCGCGCTGGGTGAGGCAGGTTCCGGTAACCCGTGGAACCGAGCCTCCGATGCACGTAGTCAAGCTGATGCATGGCAACCACCGTTGCCAATGCTCTGCCGAGCAGTAAACAGGTACTCTGCTGCCCGCCGCGCGGGTGGCATGCTAGAGGTGATTCTAAAGTGGAGCTTTTATCCGGCGCTGAGATGGTCGTCCGCTCATTGCGTGACGAAGGGGTTAAATATATCTACGGGTATCCGGGCGGTGCCCTTCTGCATATCTACGACGCAATTTTTCGTCAGGATGACGTCGTACATATTCTGGTGCGTCATGAGCAGGCCGCTGCCCATATGGCTGACGGCTATGCGCGCGCGTCGGGCAAGGCGGGCGTGGTACTGGTGACATCCGGTCCGGGTGCGACCAATACGGTCACCGGCATCGCCACGGCGTACATGGACTCCATCCCGATGGTCGTCATTTCCGGCCAGGTTCCGAGCACTGCCGTCGGCACCGATGCGTTCCAGGAGACCGACATGGTCGGTGTTTCGCGTCCGATCGTGAAGCACAGCTTTATCATCAAGGACCCGCGCGAGATTCCGGAAGTCATCAAGAAGGCTTTCTATATCGCCGAGACCGGTCGCCCCGGTCCAGTGGTCATCGATATCCCCAAGGACATGACCAATCCGGCAGAGAAGTTCGAGTACAGCTATCCGAAGAAGGTCAAGCTGCGCTCGTATAACCCTGCAGTCCGCGGTCACTCCGGGCAGATCCGCAAGGCGCTGGACCTGATCGCCGAGGCCAAGCGGCCGATCATCTACGCCGGCGGTGGGGTCATCCTGGGCAAGGCTGCCACTCAGCTTACCGAGCTGGGGCGTGAGCTGGGTGTGCCGGTTACCAACACACTGATGGGTCTTGGTGGGTTTCCGGGTACCGACCCGCAGTATGTCGGCTGGTTGGGCATGCACGGCAGTTACGTATCCAACGTCTCCATGCACCATAGCGATGTGATCCTGGCCGTCGGCGCCCGTTTCGACGACCGCGTGATCAACGGCGCGAGCAAGTTCTGTCCGAACGCCAAGATCATTCATATCGACATCGATCCGGCGTCAATCTCCAAGACCATCCGCGCGGATGTGCCGATCGTCGGGCCCGTCGACAGCGTGCTTATGGAAATGCTGGCCACCTGCCGCGAGTTCAATCTGCGCCCGTCCAGGGAAGCGTTGAGTGGCTGGTGGAAGCAGATCGACGAATGGCGTGGCAGTCGCGGACTGTTCCCCTATGACAAGGGCGACGGCTCGATCATCAAGCCGCAGTCGGTTATCGAGACCCTGTACGAAGTGACACGGGGCGATGCCTACGTGACCTCGGACGTGGGTCAGCATCAGATGTTCGCCGCGCAGTATTACCCGTTTGACAAGCCTAACCGCTGGATCAACTCGGGCGGACTGGGCACGATGGGCTTCGGTTTGCCCGCTGCCATGGGCGTCCAGCTGCATTACCCTGACGCGCAAGTCGCCTGTGTCACCGGGGAGGGCAGTATCCAGATGAACATCCAGGAGCTGTCTACCTGTCTGCAGTATGATCTGCCTGTGAAAATCATCTGCCTGAACAACCAGGCGCTCGGGATGGTTCGGCAATGGCAGGACATGCAATACAACAGCCGCTACTCGCATTCGTACATGGAATCGCTGCCTGATTTCATTCAGCTCGCCGACGCCTACGGGCACGTCGGCATGCGGGTAGAGAAGGTCGCGGATCTCAAGCCGGCGATGGAGGAAGCCTTCGCCAATCGCAAGCGCCTGGTGTTCATGGACATCCGCGTCGACGAGAGCGAGCACGTCTATCCGATGCATATCAAGGACGGCTCGATGCGCGACATGTGGCTGAGCAAGACGGAGCGCACCTGACATGAGACACATCATTTCCGTACTTCTGGAAAACGAGCCGGGTGCTCTTTCACGCGTGGTGGGACTGTTTTCCCAGCGCAACTACAACATCGAGACGCTGACCGTAGCGCCGACCGAAGATCCGACGCTGTCGCGACTGACGTTGACCACCATCGGTCAGGACGAGGTCATCGAACAGATCACCAAGAATCTCAACAAGCTGATCGAGGTGGTCAAGCTGGTGAATCTGTCCGAGGGCGCGCACATCGAGCGCGAGCTGATGCTGGTGAAGATCAAGGCCACGGGCGCCCAGCGCGCCGAGGTCAAGCGCACCACCGATATCTTCCGCGGGCAGATCGTCGACGTGACCAGCAGCGTGTACACCGTCCAGCTCGCGGGCACGTCCGACAAGCTCGACAGCTTCATCGAGGCAGTCGGCCCGACTACAGTGCTTGAGGTTGTTCGTACCGGGGTTTCAGGCATCGCGCGCGGCGAGAAGGTCCTGAGTATTTAACTTTGCCAGCACGGGTCCGGATGGGCCCGCTTAGTAACAGGGGAATTACATGCACGTTTATTACGACAAAGATTGCGACCTGAGCCTCATCCAGAGCAAGAAAGTGGCAATCATCGGTTACGGCTCCCAGGGTCACGCCCATGCCTGCAACCTCAAGGATTCCGGCGTTGACGTAACCGTGGGCCTGCGCCCGGGCTCGTCTTCCGTCGCCAAGGCAGAAAATCACGGTCTCAAGGTCAGCGATGTACCGTCTGCGGTTGCCGCTGCAGACGTGGTCATGATCCTGACTCCCGATGAGTTTCAGTCGCAGCTGTACCGTGACGAGATCGAGCCGAACCTGAAGCAGGGTGCAACGCTGGCGTTCGCCCACGGTTTCGCCATTCACTACAATCAGATCGTGCCACGCAAGGACCTTGACGTGATCATGATCGCGCCGAAGGCGCCGGGCCACACTGTTCGCTCCGAGTTCGTCAAGGGTGGCGGCATTCCGGATCTGGTCGCAATCTTCCAGGACGCTTCGGGCAATGCCAAGAACCTGGCCCTGTCGTACGCATCAGGCGTGGGTGGCGGCCGTACCGGTATCATCGAAACTACCTTCAAGGACGAGACCGAAACCGATCTGTTCGGCGAGCAGGCCGTGCTGTGTGGTGGCGCCGTAGAGCTGGTCAAGGCGGGCTTTGAAACGCTGGTTGAAGCCGGTTATGCACCGGAGATGGCCTACTTCGAGTGTCTGCACGAACTGAAGCTGATCGTCGACCTGATGTACGAGGGCGGCATCGCCAACATGAACTACTCGATTTCGAACAACGCCGAGTACGGCGAGTACGTTACCGGTCCGGAAGTGATCAATGACGAGTCGCGCGCAGCCATGCGCAATGCGCTCAAGCGCATCCAGAGCGGCGAGTACGCGAAGATGTTCATCGCTGAAGGCGCGCACAACTATCCGTCGATGACCGCTGCGCGCCGCAACAATGCCGCGCATCCCATCGAGCAGGTAGGTGAGAAGCTGCGTGGCATGATGCCGTGGATTTCCGCGAACAAGATCGTCGACAAGTCGAAGAACTGATCGGAAATCGGTGGTGAGAAAACGCGGCTTCGGTCGCGTTTTTTTATGTCCGTCCGGGCCGCCTCGCTGGCGTAAATGCCTTTGAATTGCCACACTGTTCGTTCCGGTAACACGAAAGGTCCGAACATGAGTGACAAGCTAGAGCGCGAACAGAAGGTTCAGTCAGACGAAATTCCCAGCCTGCTGCCGATCGATGAGCATATCGAAGAAGAGGCCGGTCCGGATGGGCGGAAGGTGCGCCACAAGGGGATCTACCTGCTGCCGAACCTGTTCACGACTGCGGCACTGTTCTCGGGATTTTACGCCATTGTCAGTGCAATGGACGGGAATTTCGCCAATGCTTCGATCGCGATCTTCGTCGCCATGGTGCTCGATGGTCTGGACGGGCGGGTGGCGCGGTTAACCAATACGCAGAGCGCGTTTGGTGCCGAATATGATTCGCTGTCGGACATGGTCGCGTTCGGCGTTGCCCCGGCACTGGTTGCGTTCACCTGGGCGCTAGCCGACATGGGCAAGGCCGGCTGGGTATTCGCATTCATATACGTCGCCGGCGCAGCCTTGCGTCTCGCGCGCTTCAACACCCACATTGGCAGCGAAGACAAGCGTTATTTCACCGGGTTGGCCAGTCCATCGGCGGCAGGTCTGGTTGCCGGCATGGTCTGGGCGCTGTCCGACTTCGGCATCGATGGGGGGGATATTTCTCTGCTGGTCGGGATTCTTACGGCGCTCGGTGGGTTGCTGATGGTCAGCAACGTTCGCTATTACAGCTTCAAGGACCTGGACGTGAAAGGCCGCGTGCCCTTCTTTGTCATCCTGCTGGTCGTGCTGGTGTTCGCGGTAATCTCTACCGATCCTTCGCGGATCCTCTGGTTCATCTTTATCGTTTATAGCCTGTCCGGCCCGGTCCAGGCGGTGTGGCGCTTGCGCAAGCGGGAGGAAACCCCTGTCGTGGAAAAAGATGCGAGCAGCATCGATAAAAACCCTTGACGGCATCTCTCTGGGGCCTATAATGCGCGTCTCCCTGGTCGGGGTGCTTTGCATAAAGCGCTTTACAATCAATAAGTTAGCGATAATTTAGAGGTTGACAGGCTGGGGAGAAGGCGTAGAATGCGCCGCTCTGTGAAGGCTGGCGGTAACGGACTTTGCGGGTTGATGGGGTGACTCATCAAAGGTTTTCGGAAGGTGTTGACAGCGGTGAGAGCTGCTGTAGAATGCGCCTCCCTGACACGGAGAAGCGAGAGCTTGCCGGGTCGGCCAAGCGAGTAGTGAGGCGGTAAAAAACTTCACGAAAAAGCTTGACGGAATAGAAGGTTAGCGTAGAATGCGCGGCCTTGGTTAAGCGGAAACGCGAACCGAATCGCTCTTTAACAAGATGAATCAAGTAATTCGTGTGGGTGCTTGCTGGGCACGATTGATGATCGCAAGATTATCAGCCAAGCAAGTAACTCTTGTGAATTCATGAGTTTTTAGCTAAGGCTGAGCCAAGTTTAGGGTTTTCTCAAAACCCGATCAGTATTAAAACTGAAGAGTTTGATCATGGCTCAGATTGAACGCTGGCGGCAGGCCTAACACATGCAAGTCGAGCGGTAGAGGGGAGCTTGCTTCCCTTGAGAGCGGCGGACGGGTGAGTAATACCTGGGAATCTGCCTGGTAGTGGGGGATAACGTTCCGAAAGGAACGCTAATACCGCATACGTCCTACGGGAGAAAGCAGGGGATCTTCGGACCTTGCGCTATCAGATGAGCCCAGGTCGGATTAGCTAGTAGGTGAGGTAAAGGCTCACCTAGGCGACGATCCGTAACTGGTCTGAGAGGATGATCAGTCACACTGGAACTGAGACACGGTCCAGACTCCTACGGGAGGCAGCAGTGGGGAATATTGGACAATGGGCGCAAGCCTGATCCAGCCATGCCGCGTGTGTGAAGAAGGTCTTCGGATTGTAAAGCACTTTAAGTTGGGAGGAAGGGTTGTAGATTAATACTCTGC